>CAIXOZ010000015.1 GCA_903921295.1 uncultured cyanobacterium
AGCCATCAAAGGAACAATCGGGCACCACCAGGGCCGCCAGGGCCCGCTGCAGGTCCTCAGCGAGCCAGCGCTTGCTCAATCCGGAATCGATGTGATCCCAGGGGAGGGGCTGTTTGCAGAAACTGCTCAGATCATCACCACTCAGGGCCTGGGCCTGACTCCAGCTGCCGAGCTCCAGGTCGCGGTACACCCCCTGGAGTCCCGCCGCCGCGATCGCCGCGGTCCAGGCCTCGTAGGTGCGCTCCACCGATTCAAACCAGGCATCGAGGCCGGCACCCGCACGCCAGGCCGCCTCAACCACCGAAGACAGACGGCGATCGCCCCGACCGACGAAATCCTCCACGGCCGACAGGCGCGGATCGGTGAAATTCGTCTTGAGACCGCGCAGGGATCGCAGCGCCTCACGCAGCAGTTGCTGCCGCCGCCGGAATTCAGCGGTGCTGACGCTGTGCCATTGGAAGGGGGTATGCGGCTTGGGTGTGAAATTGCTGATCGTCAGATTGAGCTCCAGCCGGCCGATGTCCCGACAGCGCTGCTGCAGCATCCGGCAGGTGTCGACGATGCCGAGCACATCCGCATCGGTTTCTCCGGGGAGGCCGATCATGAAGTACAGCTTGACCTTGCGATAACCGCTCTCCATGGCCGTACGGATGCCGCGCAGGAGCTCGTCGTCGGTCAGCCCTTTGTTGACGATGTCGCGCAGGCGCTGGCTGCCGGCCTCCGGCGCGAAGGTGAGCCCCGCCTTGCGGGTGCCGCCGAGGATATGGGCGATGTCCTGATCAAAGCGATCGACCCGTTGGCTGGGCAGGGTGAGGCTCACGTTCTGATCGGCCAGGCGGTTGCGCAGCTCGACGCCCACCGCCGGCAGGGCCAGGTAGTCGGAGCAGCTCAGGGACAACAGCGAAAAATCGCTGTAGCCGGTGCGTCGCATGCCCTCCTCCACCGCCTCGATCACCGCCTCCGGCTCCACATCGCGGGCAGGCCTGGTCAGCATTCCCGGCTGGCAGAAGCGACAGCCGCGGGTGCAGCCGCGGCGGATCTCGACCGTGAGCCGGTCGTGCACGGTTTCGACGTGCGGCACGAGCCCCATCGCGTAATGGGGCATCGGCGTGGCCGTGCGCCTGAGCACCCGCCGGGGGGCCATCGGCGCCGTGGGGTCATCGGCCGGGGGCGGCAGCGGTTCGAGGGTGACCCCATCAGCCGCCAGCCCATAAAGCGCCGGCACGTAAACACCCGGGACCTGGGACAGATCGCGCAGCAGCTCCTGCCGCGTCAGGCCGGCCGCCTTGGCTTCGGCCAGCACCAGTCCGATCTCCGGCAGCAGCTCCTCGCCATCGCCGAGGGCGATGAAGTCGAAGAACTCGGCGTAGGGCTCAGGGTTGCTGGTGGCGGTGGGGCCACCGGCAAAGATCAGCGGGGGCGCCGAAGGGTCGCCCAGGGGGGCATTGCCGCGATCGGCCGCGCGCAGGGGCACCTGCGCCAGCGACAGCATCTCCAGGATGTTGGTGGCGCTCAGTTCGTAGCTGAGGCTGAAGCCGAGGATATCGAAGGCCAGCAGGGGCATGCGGCTCTCGACGGCAAACAGGGGTGTTGCTGTCTGCTTCAGCCGCTCAGCGAGATCGGGGGCGGGCAGGTAACCGCGATCACACAGCTGCCCCGGAACGCTGTTGAGAATTGAATAAAGAATGATGTGGCCACTGTTGCTGGCCCCTACCTCATAGATCTCTGGGTAAGTGAGGCACCAGTGCAGGGCCGCCGCGGGCCAGGCCACAGTCCAGTCACGGGGCAGCACACCGCGTTCATTGCCGAGGTAGCGCGCGGGCTTGCTGATCTCCAGGTTGATCAGACGGTCGAAATCGACCTGAGCAGGCGCTGCCGACCGGAGACCATCCACAACCAGGGAGGCAATTCAGGGTCATCATAGGAACGGTCGAGATCATCCAAAACCGGCCACCATCGAACTCCGACCCGAACGGGAAGCAACGACCCAACCGGCATCCCATCCGATCCCAACACCGACCGACGACACAGCGGTATCCCTACAGGGCCCGACCCTTGAGTGCCTTGACAGGATTGCCCGGACCGGCAATGGGCAATGGGCAATGGGCAATGACATCGCAGAGTTTCTGAACTGCACATTTGGCGCCAGGGAAAACGTCAATGGCTCCTTTTCAGATTCTGACCATGCCGAGAGAAATGCTGTCGACGCAACGCTGCCTGAGATTTAAAATCACGAAGAAGCAAGCAAAGCTCTGCGCAACAACCGCGCCATGGCACGCCCCAGGAGTCCAAAAACCGAAGGAACTTGCGTTCGGAACTCTCGGCCACACGTCATACGAAGTCATGACACCAATGAACCATGATTTCAACTTTTACCCCGAATCTGAACACCTTATCAACCATGAGCTGGGTGGAGGCATCATCAACGACCGGGCCTTGGCGAGGCATGACAGTCATCACATCACAACGGGATTCGCCCGCAACGGAGCTGACGAAGCTGGCCTGATCTCCGTAAGCGTTCAACAAGATGCAAGTCCCGGCTTCGACCTGTTGCACCTTGCAGGGCCACGGCGCTCCTGGCCAACATCGCCGCAAAGCCATCGCGACGTTGTCAACAGCCCCGACCCATCCGGGATGTCCATCGACAAGGTCGAACGGATCGGCAACAGGATGGACATCGACTCCAAAGCGACGTCAATCTCCCCGATCGAATGGTCGTCATCCCTTGATCAGAAGCCGGAGGATGCGCGCGCAAACCTGGCGATCGACGCCGTCGTCGAAGGAATCTGCGGCCGATCCAGCGCCCCCGCAATTCGATCCACAACGGGACGCTGAAGAGACCTGAATCGACTGGCCGTCATCCGCAGCGATGCATTCGCACATCTCCCCGTCTGGGCGCAGGAGGTGGCGCAGCACGGGCAGCTGACGGATCCCCGGCATAGGACAATCGCCTCCAGTTTCAAAGGGCCCGGCGGTGGCCCCCCGCAATGGCCCAGGTCAACGGCAATTACCTCAAGCTCAAGGCGGGCTACCTGTTCCCCGAGATCGCCCGGCGCGTCAAGGCCTTCAGCGAAGCGAATCCGCGTGCAGCGATCATCCGCCTGGGGATCGGCGATGTGACCGAACCCCTGCCGGAGGCCTGCCGCACCGCCATGAAGACCGCCGTGGACGCGATGGGCACCCGTGAGGGCTTCCATGGCTACGGCCCCGAGCAGGGCTACCTGTGGCTGCGCGAGGCGATCGCCCGCCATGACTTCCAGTCGCGCGGCTGCCGGATCACAGCCGAGGAGATCTTCGTCTCCGACGGCTCCAAGTGCGATAGCAGCAACATCCTCGACATCCTCGGGGAAGGCAACCGGATCGCCGTCACCGACCCGGTCTATCCGGTGTATGTGGACAGCAATGTGATGGCGGGCCGCACCGGCGAGGCCGATGCCGCCGGGCAGTACGGCGGCCTGACCTACCTGCCGATCAACGCAGGCAATGGCTTCACCGCCCGGATCCCGAGCGAGCCGGTGGATCTGATCTACCTCTGCTTCCCCAACAACCCGACCGGTGCAGTGGCCACGAAGGAGCAGCTGAAGGCCTGGGTGGACTACGCCCGCGCCCATGACGCCCTGATCCTGTTCGACGCCGCCTACGAAGCCTTCATTCAGGATCCCTCCCTGCCCCACTCGATCTACGAGATCGAAGGGGCCCGGGAGTGCGCGATCGAGTTCCGCTCGTTCTCCAAGAATGCCGGCTTCACCGGCACCCGCTGTGCTCTCACCGTGGTGCCCCGCGGCCTGATGGGAACCGCTGCCAACGGCGAGAAGGTGGAGCTGTGGGGCCTCTGGAACCGTCGCCAGTGCACCAAGTTCAACGGCGTGAGCTACATCGTGCAGCGCGGGGCTGAAGCGGTCTATTCGCCTGAGGGCCAGGCCCAGGTGAAGGGACTGATTGCCTTCTACATGGACAACGCCGCCATCATCCGCCGCGAGCTCAGCGCCGCCGGCCTGCAGGTGTACGGCGGCGAACAGGCTCCCTACGTGTGGATCAAGACGCCGACCGGGCTTGATTCCTGGGGCTTCTTCGATCGCCTGCTGAACGAGGCGCACGTGGTCGGTACCCCGGGCAGCGGCTTCGGCGCCGCCGGCGAGGGCTACTTCCGCCTCTCAGCCTTCAACAGCCGTGACAACGTGATCGAAGCGATGGGGCGCATCACCCGAGCCCTCCACGGCTGACCCGCCGGGCTCATCGATCCACCGCATCCGTTGCCAGCCGCGGCAGACCGGGGGTGGTGGCGTCAGTCCCCAGCGAGCAGAACCACAACCAGCTCGCAGGCATGAGCCAGGCCCGCCGGCCCGCTGGGGAGCCTGATCGCTGCGCTGGCAGCCGCTGCCTGGACGCCACCAGGGCCACGCCCAGAAGAGAGCCGACAAACCGCCGGAACCCACGGACGTCAACACAATGGCGTCGCCAACATGGGAAGCCCCCAGGGTGAACGATCGGTGCACAACGATGGGCAACAGTTGCTGGAATGGCCCACCCAAGACGATCCCAACAGCCAGCAACTGCATCAGAACCACCACCCGGCGATCGGCGCGCACGTCATCAAAGCCTTGGCCGATCCCACGCCCTCCATCAAGTCCATGCCAGCGTTTTCTACGCACCGGAGCCGGAGAAGAGGACGCTGGCAACAGGGGCAGATTCAGGAGAACCGGCACATCCCTGAGGACCAGCTCACGCAAGACAGGAATGCAACGAGAATCGCGTGGTGCGATTGATCGCTTCATTCCAAGACCCTCGCAGAACCTTCGCCATCGGCAGCTGAAGGCCATCCACCTGATCGTGATCGGGGCCCGCCCCCGCCAGGCGCCCCACCCAGCGAGGTCCGGGGCCACCGGCAACCATGGGAGGGCCCTCCGTGGAACGAGGCCGAGCCAGGGGCGCGCGCAACCCGAGGGATCGCCTGACTGAGGCCTGGAAACAAGACAGCCGATGGGAGCAGCTGAGACGCCTGCAGCACCTGGCAGAGCAACGACCACCGGACCTGGCGAACCACCACCGCCCTGCAGCTGGAGTCCTTCCTTAAACTGTCGCTCCAGCCAGCCGACTTCGCCTTGATGCCCAGCACGGTTGTTGCCAGCCAGACCCCCACCGGCGATCCCGGCGGCACGGCGGTGATGGAGAAGGCCCCGGAACGGGTGCGTAAGCCATCACCGCGCTACAAGGTGCTGCTGCACAACGATCCGGTGAACACGATGGAGTACGTGGTCACCACCCTGCGCCAGGTGGTGCCTCTCCTGAGCGAACAGGATGCAATCGCCGTGATGCTGGAGGCTCACAACACCGGCGTCGGCCTGGTGATCGTCTGCGATCTTGAGCCCGCCGAGTTCTACAGCGAAACGCTGAAATCCAAGGGCCTCTCCAGCAGCATCGAACCCGAGAGCTGATGACTGGAGGCGACCGCGCCGCATCCCCTGACACGATCCCCATGCCATCAGCCTCGGCTCCGCGTTGGCGCGGCACCGTGCTCTATCCATTGCTGCTGGTCGGCGTGTTCCTCGGCATGCAGGGTCTGCTGGCTCTGGCAGGGGCTCCACCCAACCAACGCGCGGCCCCGGCGGCCGTGCCGGCCTTGCTGGCCCTGGTGGTCAGTCTGCCCAGACGGCTGCGTTGCAGCTGGGGCGAACCCCACCCCTGGCGGCGCCTTGGGTTGCGGGGGCCCACTCTGGCCATGGGCAAGGCGCTGGTGCGGGGCCTGCTCAAGGCGCTCTGGCTGCTGGTCCTGTTGGTCACCGCGGTGAGCCTGGCCGGGGTCTTCCTCTGGATGCCGCGGGTGAGTCCGGGTCTGCTTCTGAACGCCGTCGCCCTCGGCCTCGGTGTGGGGTTTGCAGAAGAACTTCTGTTCCGCGGTTGGTTGCTGGGGGAACTGAGCCTGTTGATCGGACCGCAACGCGCTCTGTGGGTGCAGGCCCTGCTGTTCAGCCTGGTGCACACACGCTTCAACATGCCGGCCCTGCAATGCCTGGGTCTGCTGCTGGGTCTGGTCCTGCTGGGTCTGGCCCTCGCCCTCCAACGCCGGGCCGATGGCGGCCTGCTCTGGGGAGCGATCGGTCTCCATGGCGGACTGGTAGGGGGCTGGTTCCTCCTCCATGAAGGATTGGGAACCCTCAGTCCGGAGGCTCCGGTCTGGCTGGCCGGACCAGGCAATCCTCTCGGTGGGCTGGTGGGGAGCCTGGGCCTGGCGCTGCTGCTGCTGGCGCGACGCCGCTGGTGGCAACCACCCACCGACGCCCCCGGAAGCGTCTGATCAGCGCGTCGCCGTGGCCAGAGCACGGCGCCCCTCCACCGGGGCATGCAGGGCTTGCTCGAGAGGCGCACAGCCGAAATCACGCTCCAGCAGAGCGATCACGGTGCGTCCGAAATCGCGGGGATTGCGCTCAAAGGCCTCCAGGCAGACACGACCGAAAACGCCGCCCATCGGCTCGGGGTTCCAGAGAAGCTGCCGTGCCGTCCAGGGGAGCATGCTCATCGGGTTGTAGCCGGGTTTGATCAGGCCCTGATCGAAACCGTATTGCTCAAGATGGGTGTGGGGCTGCAGACCGATGAAGAAGATCGCCGGCTCCACCTTGTCGGCGCCGAAGATCCGCTCCAGCTCCCGGTGGTAGGCCACCGTCTGGCGAATCGTCTCCGGCCGCTCATCGATGACGTTGAAGGAGTAATTGACCGAAACGTGCTCACGGAAACCGGCGCGGGCCAGCAGCCGACAGTTCTCAAGGACCGTGCGCAGGTTGTAGCCCATCCGCATCTTGCGCACGAGCTCCTGAGAGCCTGAAGTGATGCCGATCTCGAAGTAGTCCATGCCGGTGGCCACCATCAGCTCAGCCAGCTCGGCATCGAGGTTGTCGGCGCGGATATAGGCGGCCCAGCGGATGTCGTGCCACCCCTCGGCCAGGATTGCCCGCAGCAGGTCCTTCGCATCCTCGATATAGCGGCGGGCGGGGATGAACTGCGCATCGGTGAACCAGAAACCGCGTACGCCCCGGTCGTAAAGCTGACGCATCTCCGCGATCACCTCCTGAACCGGATTGATCCGCACCCCCTTGCCTTCGACCACCGTGTAGACGCAGTAACAGCAGTTGTGGGGGCAACCGCGCTTGGTCTGCACGCCCACGTAGAAATCTCCGCCCTCGAGATACCAGGGCAACTGCGGCCAGATCGCGGCGATGTAGTTGTAATCACAGGCGCTCTTCTCCATGCCAGCGGGCTGCTCATGGATCAGGCCGGGCCGCGGTTCCTCGCCCGCCAGAAAGCACCGCTCCGCCGCCAGGGACTGGCCACGGATCAGCTTCTCAAGCAGCGGCTCGCCTTCACCGACGGACACCACGGTGCCGGCGGGCAGACTGCGGCCGAGCTGTTCATAGAACACGCTGACGGCACCGCCACCGAGCACGGCCGTGGCCGCGGGATCAAAGCGGCGTGCCCGCTTCAGCCCCCGCCGAACCAGACGGAGATTGCGCCAGAGCTCGCCATAGAAGGACGCCATCAGACGCAGGCCGCCGAAGGCACCCCGCAACCGCCGCAGGGGGTTGCGGGCATAGAACACTTCGAACGAGTTCTGCAGGGGGTTGCCGCCGCGCCCATCCACCGGTGCGTAGATCTGAATGTCGCGCCAGGAGAACACCAGCAGCGTCGGCCGGAAGGCCTCGACCGTGGCCAGCAGCACCCGCTCCACATCCAGCACGGGCAGGGCCGCCAGGTCGAGGATGCGCTGGGGGAGCTCCGGAAAGGCCTTGTGCAGGTGATCGGCCAGGTAGATCGGACCGATCGGAAAGATCGGATTGCACGGCAGGCGCACCAGCAACACCCTGTGGTGGCTCACGGCAATCGGTGACTCAGGCGGATCCGGACGCTAACAACACGGACCCGACGGCCGGCGGCGACAGGTGCACCTGGATCGGATCCAGAGGATCCCCGCACCCGGAGCGCTCACCGCCGCCCTCGTGACGCCGTTCCCACCGCAGGGCGCAGCGCCGCGACCCATGACGCACCCGCGCTGATCGGTCGGGAACCCCCATCATCCGCCTGGCGAACAGGCCCTCGACCGAAGGCGTTGCGCCAGATGAGAGGCCCGGCCGCCAACCCCGCGCTTGGCCAGAAGGCCTGGAAACGCTGGGCTCTGCCGACCTCCCCCTCAAAAGAACCACACACAGCGCAATCTTCCGTTACACTGCCTGGGGTGAAGCGACCGGTTCGGTTGCCCGCCCTCTTTAACCCGCTCCTTCCGGGGAGCTACCCCTCCGTTCTCATGACCACCACTCTCCAGC
>CAIXOZ010000016.1 GCA_903921295.1 uncultured cyanobacterium
CAACTCCACCGCCGCCATCGCCGCCCATGCCGGTCTGGAGTGCTGTGTGTTCATCCCCAGCGATCTGGAGCTGGGCAAAGTGCTTGGCACCCTGATCTACAACCCCACCCTGATGGCGGTGAAGGGCAACTACGACCAGGTGAATCGCCTCTGCTCTGAGGTGGCCAACACCTATGGCTGGGGGTTCGTGAACATCAACCTCCGTCCCTATTACTCCGAGGGATCCAAGACCCTGGGCTACGAGGTGATCGAGCAGCTTGGTTGGCAACTGCCGGATCACATCGTCGCCCCCCTGGCCTCCGGCTCCCTGTTCACCAAGATCCGCAAGGGTTTTGATGAATTCATCAAGGTCGGGCTCGTTGAGGAGAAATCGGTGCGCTTCAGCGGTGCCCAGGCCGAGGGGTGCTCACCGATTGCCCAGGCCTTCGCCGAGGGCCGCGACTTCATCACGCCGGTCAAGCCGAACACGATCGCGAAGTCGATCGCGATCGGCAATCCCGCCGATGGCCCCTATGCCATCGACATCGCCAACCGCACCAACGGTTCGATCGCAGCCGTCAACGATGACGAGATCATTGAAGGCATCAAGCTCCTCGCAGAAACCGAGGGTGTGTTCACCGAAACCGCCGGCGGGACCACGATCGCGGTGCTCAAGAAGCTGGTGGAACAGGGCAAGATCAATCCCGAGGAAACCACCGTCGCCTACATCACCGGCAATGGCCTCAAGACCACCGAAGCCGTGAGCGCCTCGATCGGTGAGCCGTTCCTGATCGAAGCCCAGCTCGACAGCTTCCGTTCCGCCTGGGATCGCGCCCAGTCTCTGCAGCGCGCCACCTGGGAGACGGTGGGCTGAGCTCCATCCACCCGTCATCGGTCGCTCACCCCTCACGGGCGCCTGGATCTGTCTTCCCCACGCGAAGCGGCTCTCCGTTCCCGACTCTTCTTTTTCTGTTTCTTCGTCATGACTGTTCAGGTTCTGATCCCCACCCCCCTGCAGAAGTTCACCAACAACGAGGCCACCGCGTCCCTCGAAGCCAGCAGCGTGGATGATCTGCTTCAGGCTCTGGAAGGCCGTTATCCCGGCATCCTCGGCCGCCTCTGTGATGAGGGCGGCAAGCTGCGTCGCTTCCTGAATGTCTACGTGAACAGTGAGGACATCCGCTTCCTCGACAACCAGTCCACGGCTCTTGCCGATGGCGACGAGGTGAGCATCGTGCCTGCGGTCGCCGGCGGTTGAACCCGGCACTGCTTTCCATTGATTAGCCTCCACGAACTCTTCGTACGGTTGGAGACCCCGTGATCACGCCGTCTCCGATGGCCCTGGCCTCCAGCCAGGTTCCAGCGACCCTCGACAGCCACGGGCCCCTGGCGGATGCCGATCAGGCGCTCCCGGGCACAGCCAAGGCGCTTCTGTTTGATTACCGCCAGGCGGCCAATCCGGTGCGTCCAGGCCTCACCGAGCCGATTCCCTGCCATCGCTGGGATGCCGCTCTGCATTCCCAGGGGCCGACGGCGATCCTGCCCCTCGATCTCAGTGCCGAACTCGGCTGTGCCGCTCCGGCCACCAGCCCGGGCCTGGCGGCCCATTTCGTGCGCATTGAAGCCGGGGATCGCCTCAGCGTCGCTGCCGTTGCCACGAGCTCGCTCTTCTTCGTGCTGTCCGGCCAGGGCCAGTGCAGTCGCGACTCTGCGCCGGGTGCGCCAGCCATGGAGCTGGCCTGGCAGGCGGGTGATCTGTTCGTTCTTCCCGCCGGTGCTGATCCGGAGCTGCGGGCCAGCCAGACCAGCGTTCTCTACTGGGTGCATGACGCCCCGCTGCTTCGCTATCTGGGCGTGCAGCCCCTGAGTCCTCGCTTTGAGCCCACGCTCTATCCAGCCGCATGGCTGCAGGCAGAGCTGCAGCGTCTGGCCGCTGCACCGTCGAGCCGTCAGAGCAATCGCCTCAGTCTGCTGCTGGCCAATCGTGACCTCCCCAGCACCCGCACCGTCACCCACGTGCTCTGGGCGATGTATGGCATGGTGCCTCCCGGCGCCACCCAGCCTCCGCACCGTCACCAGTCGGTGGCTCTTGATCTGATCATCGACTGCGATCCAGGCTGTTACACCCTGGTGGGCACCGATCTCGATGCCGAGGGCAACATCCGCAACCCCCAGCGCATCGACTGGCAGGCCGGCGGTGTGTTCGTCACGCCACCCGGCCACTGGCATGCCCACGTCAATGCCAGCAGTCGCGTCGCCCATCTGCTGCCGATTCAGGATGCCGGGCTGCAGACCTACCTGCGCACCCTCGACATCCGCTTCGCCGGTTGAGTCCGGCCTGGCAGACCCTTCGGCCAGGACGTAGGGCCCCTGGTCGGGGTCGCCTCTGACCCGCTTCCCATCGTCTCGTCCGGCAGCCGGCTGCTCCCCTGAGGTTCTCGCCCGGCTGCCGAGGTCCGGCCTGGCGGGTTCAGCTCCTCGTTCTCAGCGTGGACTCGGCGTCAGTGGCGCGGTGGCTGAGCCTGCGGCCGCATCGGCCGCCACGATCGCCCGCAACCGATCGCCTTCGATGGTTTCATCGCTGATCAGTTCCTCCACCAGGGCATCCATCAGCCGGCGCCTTGGCAGCAGCAGGGTCAGCGCCTGATCGAGGGCCTGGCGGGCCAGCTGCCGCACGGCCTGATCGATTCTGTTGCCCGTGATCATCGAGTGGCTCGGCTGGGGCCGCAGCCAGTCGCGACCGAGGAAGACCTCCGAGCCGTCGGCATCCAGTGCCACCGGCCCGAGATCGGAAAAGCCGAAGCGCGTGACCATCTCACGGGCCAGGCGGCTGACCATCTCCAGGTCACCGGAGGCTCCCTGCGTGATCTCGCTCGGACCGAAGACCACGAGTTCAGCAGCACGACCGCCGAGGGCCACAACCAGGCGCGCCTTGAGATCGGCCTTGCTCACCAGTCCGGAATCGAGGCGTTCCTCATCCGGGGTCATGCGGGCAAAACCGCCGATCCCACCGGCGCGGGGCAGGAGGGTCACCTTGTCGAGGCGATCGGCCTGGGGCACGAGGGCGGTGAGCAGGGCATGGCCGATTTCGTGGTACGCGATCAGACGCTTCTTGGCGTTGTCCTGAAGGGGGGCCACCGCCAGGCCCATGGTGATCCGTTCCAGGGCATCACTGAGGGCGGAATCCTCGATCGTCTGCCGCTCACGGCGGGCCGTGAGGATGGCCGCTTCGTTCAGGAGGTTGGCGAGATCGGCCCCGGAGAAGCCAGGTGTTCTCAGGGCCCAGGCGGCCAGGGATACGCTCTCATCCAGGGGCTTGCTGCGGGCGTGGACCGCCAGGATCTGCTCCCTGCCCCGCCGATCGGGTAAATCGACCCGGATCTGGCGATCGAAGCGCCCCGGGCGCATCAGGGCCGTGTCGAGGACGTCCGGTCGATTGGTCGCGGCCAGCAGCACCACCCCGGAGTTCTCCTCGAAGCCGTCCATCTCCGTCAGGAGCTGGTTGAGGGTCTGTTCACGCTCGTCGTTGCCGCCGCCGATACCGGCGCCCCGCTGGCGGCCGACGGCATCGATCTCATCGATGAAAATGATGCAGGGAGCCTTCGCCTTGGCCTGGCGGAAGAGGTCGCGCACACGGCTGGCGCCGACGCCGACGAACATCTCGACGAATTCCGAGCCTGAAAGCGAGAAGAACGGCACGCCGGCCTCGCCGGCGATCGCGCGCGCCAGCAGGGTCTTGCCCGTGCCTGGCGGGCCGATCAACAGCACCCCTTTGGGGATGCGGGCGCCGATGCTGGTGAAGGTTTCGGGGGTTTTGAGGAAGGTGACCACCTCCTGCAGCTCCTCTTTGGCCTCGCCGATCCCGGCAACGTCCTCAAAGCGCACGGTGTCCTGGGATTCGGCCTGCACACGGGCCTGGCTGCGTCCGAAGCCGATCGCCCGATTCGCCACCTGGGCTGAGCGACGGATCAGGAGCGCCAGACCACCGATGACCAGCGCCGCCAGAAGCAGATTGGAGACCAGGGCGGCATTGGCTTCACTCTGGCGATCGTCACGAACGCTCAGGGGCACTCTGGCGGCTTCCGCGGTCCGTAGCAGCAGCGTGTCGTTGGCAAAGACCGGCACCGTCTGCTGCTCGCCATTCTTGAGCCTGACCTGGACATCCCGCTGCCGCGGTGAGAGCACCAGCTCCTTGACGTTGCCGCTGCGGATGGATCGCAGCAGGCCGCTGTACGACATCGAAGGGGCCGGTTTCAACCCGAGCCACTGCATCAATCCAGACCTGGGGGCGCCAGCAGGCGCGGTTGTCCCGGCCTGTTCCGGTGCCGAGCCCTTGGTGGGCGCAGAAATCCCCTGGCCAGCGCCAGGCTGGGATTCGGCAGCTGCAGAAAGCCTGGGTGTCGGCGCTGGAGCAGGTGTCTGTAGGGCCGGCGACTGGGTGTTGCTCACGCGACTGACTGCATGGGCGGAGCTTAGCGATTTGACGAAAGGCAAGGTGAGATTGGAAGATCTTGGTTTGGCTGATCGATCGGGATGGCTGTTCCCAAGAAGAAAACCTCCAAAGGCAAGCGGAACCAGCGCCATGCCACCTGGAAGGCCAAGGCTGCTGTCGCGGCTCAGAAGGCCATGTCGATCGGCAAAGCCGTGCTCAGCGGCCGTGCCCAGGGCTTCGTTTATCCCGTCGCTGAAGACGCCGACTCCGAAGAGAGCTGATCGTTCCCCGATCGGTTGAATGGCCAGTCCGACGTCCGTCCGCACCAGCGGCAGCGACGCTGGCCATCCAGGAGGGCCACAACCTGCGCTCCTGCCCTCGGTGCCTTCTGAAGGCCTGAGAGTTTCGTGGCCGGGGCATCCGTCAGGGCCCCATTCCGGTTCCCTTCAGGAGAGCATTCCTGCTCTGCCCAGGGCGGCCTTTCTTTCCGTTCCGATGGCGGACTGCTGCTTCTGCCAGGGTCCAGGGGGGACGTCAGCAGCGGGTCCTGATAAAGCTCCGGTGGCAGTGAGACAAGGCTGGACCGCACCAGGGCGTCCAGGGCCGCCGGCTTCAGCCACCCCCCGCCGGCGCGTCGCTGACGGGCTTCCGCCTGGGCCCGCCAGCGCCTTGGCAGCGTCCAGGCGACCGGCCTCAGCATCCAGAGTCCTTCGAGCTGGTCCCACAGCCCCTCGTAGGCCCTGAGGTTGGTGTTCCACCGGGGAATCCAGGCCCGCTCCTGGGCACTGGGTGTCAGCCAGGACACACCGGTTGCCCCATCGGTCGTTTCGCCCTGGCGCAGCGACTGCTCCAGGGTTGATTCGGACAGCGCGCGGCAGCCGATCAACCAGCCCTCGAGCACCAGCACATCGGCGGTGTGCTCGCTCCAGCCATCCCGTTCCCCTTCGCCCCCCGCCAGCGTTTTGTTGAACCGCGGCAGCTTCAGGCTGCTGCCATCCCGCCAGCGACCGATCGCCTCCAGCAGCAGGGGAATGTCGTGGCTGCCTGGAGGGACGCGGCTGACTCCGAAGGGGTTGCCGTCCAGCCGCTGCCGTCGTTCGTGCAGCGGACGGTAGGCGTCATCGATCGAGGCCACGGCCAGACGCAGGCCGAAGCGGGGAGCCAGTTGCAGCAGCTGCCGGGCCAGCGTGCTCTTGCCGGCTCCGACCGGCCCATTCAGTCCGATCACCACCGGCCGGCCGTTGTGCCGGAAGCGCTGTTGGGCGTGAGCCAGCAGCGGCAGGCTGAAGGGAACGGTCAGGCTGCCCGTCTCCAGTGCAGTGGGCAGGTTCTGCAGCTCCGGCGGCCAGTCTTGGCGGTCCTCTGCCAGTCCCACCCAGGCGCGCAGACGGCGTTGCGCCGCGTCCGGCTCGGTCATGACCCCACCTTGAAGGCTTCGAAGACCACGGCGTAGACCAGGCCGATGCGGAGGTTGTCCCCCACGGCCCAGGCCAGGGGGGCCGGATCCCTGACCCAGCGGCTGCGCAGGCGAACAACCACCTCCAGGATCAGCACAATCGCCAGCACCACCGCCGGCCGCACGGTGAATCTGGCCAGCCAGAACGAGGTGATGTTGTTGCCCAGGTACATCCCGAACAGAAGGGCCAGCACCAGCAGGGCCCGGCGCCACCAGGGCCCTGGCCAGGCCCCCTGGAGCTGGCGGTTCAGGGACCGCAGGACCGCTTCCAGTCGGGTGTTCTGGGGCCGGGTTGAGGCCATCGTCTAAGCGTTTCCGCAGCAGAGGTTCGCGAGATAATCGAGATCGATCCAGTCGTTCCTCGACGTCGGGCCCTGAAGTGCCTTTGCTGTCTGCCCAGGTTCTCCCAGTCCATCCCAGACGGCGGACGCGCTGCTGAAGTGCTCCAGGGGGTCGCTGGCGCTGAAGGTGCTGAGGGTCACCAGGGTGGTCAGGCCCGCAGCCCGTGCGGCTTTCAGGCCTGGGATCGAATCCTCGATCGCCACCATGCGCTCGGCCGGCAAGCTCAGGCTGGCGATCGCCCGTTGGTAGGCCTGCGGATCCGGTTTCTTTCGCTGCACATCCTCGCCGCAGATCCAGAGCGAGAAGGCGGTGCTGAGATCGGCCAGCTGACTGCGCACCAGGGCCTCCACCGCCCCACGGCCGCTGGTGGTGACAATGGCCTGGCACCAGCCGGCCTGCTGCGCGGCCTCGATCAGACGGCGCACGCCGGGCCTGAGGCGGATCTCGCCTTGCGCCACAAGTGCGGCGTAATGCCGTTGCTTGCTGGCCTGCAGTCGCTCCACCCGATCGGGATCGGGCCGGACGCCCTCGCGCTGGAGCAGATCGTGACCGAGCCGTTCCCTGCCGCCGGCAATGGACAGCAGCTGCCGGTACTGCTCCACGCTCCACTGCCAGTCGAGCCCTGCCTCGGCCAGGGCCCGGTTGAAGGCCAGGCGGTGGCCATCCCGTTCTGTTTCCGCCAGGGTGCCATCCACATCCCAGAGCAGGGCACCCGGGGAATCCTGGGGGGGCACAGGGGGTGTCAGGGCAATGACCATGGCCGTCAGGTTAGGCAGTCCGACTCCTGGGGATCCGGGATCTGATGATCGATCCAGCAGCGCAGAATGCCCCCAACCCGCCGGCGATCCGTTGCTCTCCAGACTGCACGAGCAACCGTGGCAATTGCCCCAGCCCCTGGCCCCCCTGCCGGTGCAGGGCCAGGAGGCCGAAGCACTGGCGGCCCTGGCCCTGCCCGAGCCCCTGGTCACCCTCTTGCGCCGGCGCGGCTTCGAGGATGCGGCGGCGATGTCGGCCCTGCTTGATCCTCCCCAGGCGCCCGATCCGCGTCGCCATTTCCCCGACCTCGGCAAGGCGGTGGAACGCCTGAAGCTGGCCTGCAGGCAGGCGGAACCCGTGGCGATCTGTGGCGACTACGACGCCGATGGCATGACCAGCACCGCGTTGCTGGTCGGCGTTCTCCAGCGCCTCGGTGCGGTGCCTCAGGCGGCCATTCCCAGCCGCCAGGACGATGGCTACGGCCTGAATGCGGCGATGGTGGAACGGTTGGCGGCCGCCGGCGTCAGGTTGCTGATCACGGTCGACAACGGTGTCTCGGCCACCGAGGCCCTCGACCGCGCCGTCGCGCTTGGGGTGGAGGTGATCCTCACCGATCACCACACCCTGCCGAAGGATCCGCCGCCGTGCCTGGCCCTGCTCCATCCGGCCTGTACACCGCCACGCTCTCCCTATCGCGGTCTGGCGGGCGTGGGGCTCGCCCATGTGCTGGCCACGGCCCTGTGCCGGCAGCTGCGGCGTGCCGATGGGCTCGCGATCGCCCTGAATCTGTTCTGCATCGGCACGATCGCCGACATGGCGCCGCTGCAGGGGGTGAACCGTCGCTGGCTGCTGGAGGGTCTCCCCCAGCTCGCCTCCACCTCCCTGCCTGGCCTGCAGGCCCTGCAGCAACTGGCGGGTCTCCAGGATCAGCCGATCGATGCCCAGACCGTCGGCTTTCAGATCGCACCACGGATCAATGCCGTCGGCCGTCTCGGCGATCCGTTGCTGGTGGTGTCGCTGCTGACCACCGAAGCGATGGACGAGGCTCTGGAGCTGGCCCGTGCCTGTGAAACCCTCAATCGCCAGCGCCGCGATCTCTGCAGTGCGATCGAAGCCGAAGCCCTGGCGCTCCTGGAAGCCGATGGGCCCCACACGCCCGCCTTCGTGCTTCTTGCCCAGACCCACTGGCATCACGGCGTGATCGGCATCGTTGCCTCCCGGCTGGTCGAGCGCTGCGGTCGACCGGTGGCCCTGCTCGCTTCCGAGGGGGATGGCCGGTTGCGGGCCTCGGTGCGTGCGCCGAGGGGATTCGCGGTGGATCAGGCCCTCACCGCCTGCGGCGATCTGCTCGAGCGTTTCGGCGGTCACCCGGCTGCAGGCGGTTTCACCGTCCGTGCCGAGCGGGTGGCGGCCCTGCAGGAACGCCTGGAATCCCTGGCCTGCGCCTGGTTGGAGCGTCATGGGGCCGGCCAGCCGGTCGAGCCGGAGGTGCTGCTTCGCCTCGATCAGATCGATCGCCGTTTCTACAGCCAGTTGCAACGTCTGGAGCCCTTCGGCATCGGTCATCCGGCGCCGTTGTTCTGGAGTGCCGGCTGTCAGGTCGCCAGCCAACGGCTGCTGCGGGGCGGACATCTGCAGCTCGAGCTGGAGCAGAACGGCGTCCGCCATCGCGCGATCGCCTGGCGCTGGCAGGGGGAGGACACCGTGCCGGACAACCTGGATGTGGCTTACCGCCTTGGCCAGAACCGCTGGCAGGGTGAGGAACGCCTGCAGCTGGAGCTGCTGGCCCTGCGTCCCAGCGCCTCCGGGGCCGTGCGCCTGGTGTGCGGTGGCCGCACCTACTGGTGTTCCAGGCGGGGGGAGGGCCTGTTGATCCGCAACGCAGCCGGTGACGAGCTTTGCCGGGAGGCCCCCCTGGAGGCTGCGCAAACCGATGACCACCCTTACCTTCGGGCTTTGGTGCTGGAGGCCGCGATGGCCCTGGGCATGGCCTCATGACGGAACCGCCCTCGGAACCGCCGCAACCCTCTCCGTCGGCCCCTGCGCCGCCCGTGCTTGTTGCCACGGGCATCGCTGGGCGGGCCCTGCAGCTCACCGGCTTCGGGCTCTGTGTGGCCCTGGCCTGCTGGCCTCTCAATCTGGTGGATGATCGGGTGGAGTCCTTGCTGCTGCGGCTGCCGGCCTACGGCCGGGGGGGCGGCAACGGCTGGAGTGCGACCACCCTGGCGATGGCCCTGGCTCCGATCGTCGTGGTGCCGCTGCTGCTCTGGCTCCAGTCGCATGGTTGGCGCCGGGCTGCCGGCTCCGGCATTCCGGACACAATGGCGGCGATTGAAGCACCAGAAAGCGCGCCTGACCGCCTGTCAGGCACCGTCACGATCCAGCGGCTGACGCTCTGGAGTGTGGCCAGTGTTGCCCTCTTCCCGCTGGGTCGCGAAGGGCCTGTCGTTCAGGTCGGCGCCGCGGTGGCCACGGCCCTTCGCCAGCGTTGGCCGCGCCTGCTGAGGGATATGGAGCCCTCCGCCCTGATCGCCGTCGGTGCCGGCGCCGGTCTGGCCGCTGGCTTCAACAGCCCGATGATGGCGCTGGTGTTCATCGTCGAGGAGCTGCTCGGCGTGCTCCGGGCGCCATTGATCTGGCCGGCACTGGTGGTTTCCGTTGTCGCCGCCGTGCTTAGCGGCATGCTCGGTCAGCCGCAGTTCGCCCTCGGTCAGCTCAACCTGGTGATGCCGGAGCTGGATCAGTTGCTCCAGGCCCTGCCGATCGGCTGTCTGGCCGGCCTGATCGGCGGACTGTTCGCCCGGATGCTGGTGCACTGCACCGGCTGGATGCTCAGCCGCCGCACCAGGCAGCCGCTCCGCTGGGGCCTGGTTCTGGGCGTCGGCATCAGCGCCTTGCTGCTGGTGGGCGGCGGCGCCGGCGGCGGTGATGGCGAAGCCCTGCTCAAGGCTGTTCTTTCCAGCGAAACCACCACGCTGCAGACCACCCTGGCCCATCCACTCGGTGCCCTGGGCCTGATCGTGCAACGGATCATCGGGCCGATCCTGCCGCTCGCCGCAGGCATTCCGGGCGGCCTGATCGACCCGGCGCTGACCCTTGGAGCGATGAGTGGCGGTCTGGTGGCCGATCTTCTCGGTCACCAGCTTGAGGTCGGGATTGTGTTTGGGATGGCGGCCGGACTGGCGGGGGCGACCCAGCTCCCCCTGATGACCATCGCCTTTGTGATCAGGCTCGTCGGTGATCAGAACATCATCTACGGGCTGGTGATGGCGGCTGCGGTTGGCGCCTTCACTGGCCGACTGCTGCAGAACCAGCCCGTTTATCACGCCCTTGCGGCGCTTCAGAGGGCGCCGCGGCGGTAGAAGAGGATGAAGATCACAGCAGGACCGGCCAGGGTGATCAGGGCCAGGGCCGCAAAGTTCGAGATCAGGTGAAAATCAATGCCCATCGGTCGATTGCCGAACTTCCACCGGACTTTAGGGGCCCGGCCCAGCTTGTTCGTGCCCCCGTTCTGCCACTGTGACGGCTTGTCACAGCAATCGGGCCATGGCGCGTCCTGAGCACTGGACCTGCATCAGCGGTTGCGGGGCCTGCTGTCGTCTCGATCCCGACGGGCGCCCGGAGGCCCTGGAAGCACTCCATCCAGACCAGCGCCGGCTCTACCTGTCGATGGTGGGAGCCGACGGTTGGTGCCGCCATTACGACACCGGCGCTCGCCGCTGTCGCATCTACAACGACCGGCCTGACTTCTGCCAGGTGGCCAATCTGGTGCAGCTGTTCGCCCACGGCCAGACGCTCGAGCCCGAAGCTCTGGCGATCCGCTGCTGCAAAGAGCAGATCCGCAGCGAATACGGGGGCCGTGGCAGGGTGATGCGGCGATTTCTCCGGGCCGTGCGCCGCCGGACCAACGACGAGGCCCCATGGATCTGAACGACGCCAGTGCTCAGGAGTCCAGCCTGGATCCGGTGACATCGTCGTTGTCGGGGCAGGAAGGGACGCCCTCGGAGGCGGGGCCCGGCGCCGGTGCTGGGGACAGTGGTGCGGGTCGCTGGGGGGCTGTGTTTCTGACCACCTGCACCACCGTGTTTCTGGCGGAGCTCGGCGACAAGACCCAGCTTGCTGCGCTGCTGCTTTCGGCCGAATCGGGGCGTCCGCTGATCGTGTTTCTCGGATCATCCCTGGCACTGATCAGCTCCAGCCTTGTAGGTGTTCTGCTCGGCCGCTGGTTGGCTCGGGTGATCCCCGCCGACCAGCTCGAGCGCCTGGCGGGCCTGCTGATGGTGGCCCTGGGCCTCTGGCTCGGGCGACAGGCCGTGGTGGCGATGGTGGCCGTTCCCATCGCCTGAGCCTGGTCGGCCTTCCCCTCCCCTGAACACCTGACCTTCCCTCTGCGCCCGCGATGCAGCTCCCCCTGCTGGCCTCCACCTTCGCCACCGTCTTTCTGGCGGAACTCGGCGACAAGACACAGCTGGCGATTGTGACGATCAGTGGCACCTCCAGCCGGCCGCTGGCGGTCTTTGCCGGCAGTTCCCTGGCCCTGGTGCTCGCCAGCCTGCTGGGCGCCGTGGCCGGGGGGTCGCTCTCGGCCGTGATCCCCCCCCATGCCCTGCAGCTGGCCGCATCAGCCGGTTTTCTGCTGATCGGTCTGAGGCTGATCATTCGCGCGGGCCGCTCCGATGACGCCGCGGCCGGTCCGGAACAGCCGCCTGCCTAGAGTGTCGGTCAGGTGGATGCAACGTTGCAGCCTGTGACGTGGCCTCGCTCCTGAGAGCTGCTCCTGGTGACGGTCCGGCTCCGGCCGCTGTCCCCCGTGGCCATCGGATTCCGCCGGGGGCGTCCGGGACTCCGTCCTCGACGCCCGAGGGGATCTGGGCCCAGGTGGCAGTCCTTCTGGGCTCAACGACCCCCTGACCATGGGCTGATCTCCACCCCCCGATCAGCCGCTGATCGCTCGTTGCGACCGATTCACCGGCAGGACAGAACGGTTCGTTCCGGCCTTGTCCATCGGCCCCCGCCCCTTCAACCCGGACCCTCCCCCACGCTCGCTCCAGGCCGAACCCCCTTGGTCGCCAAGCCTGAACGACTCTGTTCCGGTCAGCGTGATCGCCCTTCCTTTCAACGTTTCCCTGGGTGCGGCTCCCGTTCATCCCCGATCCAGATCCTCGGGACCACCCCCACGGCCCCAGCGTCCCTGGCCCGGCCTTTCTCCCCTGCTCTGAGCCTTCGCTCGGGTTCCCCTGCGCCCCAGGCCTCCCGCCGGAAGCGCCCATCGATGACAGCCGCCGCCCATGGCGTTGACGCCCGAGTTGATGACGCCCGCATTGATTCTGAAGCCTCCTTCCTCAGGGCCCGGGTTCCTTGTTCCTTCTTTTCCCCTTGACGCAGCGATGAAGTTCACGGTCGCCGATCTGCTCGACCAGCTCTCCACGGAGGAGGTCAGGCCCCTGGCGCGGGTCGAGAAGGCCCTGGGCCTCAGCCTCAAGGCTGACAAGCAACGGCTGCGGATCGGCCTCGATGGCCTCAGCCGCCTCGGTCTTGTTGACGAGGGCGAAGAGGGCCTGAAGCGCTGTGAGGATCCGTCCCTGGTGCCGGCCCGTCTGCGCTGTTCAAGCAAGGGCTTCTGCTTTGCCCTGCGCGATGACGGTGGCGAGGACATCTACATCCGTGACCATCTGCTCAACCACGCCTGGAACGGTGATCGCGTCCTGGTCCGCATCACCCGCGAGGGGGGGCGGCGCCGTTCCCCTGAAGGTGGGGTGCAGTGCATCCTTGAGCGGGCGACGCGCAGCCTTCTGGCCCAGGTGGAGCAGCGGGAGGAGCGGCTGGTGGCTGTTCCCCTCGATGAGCGCCTGCTGACAGCTGTTGAACTCCCGCCTGCCGATGGCGTCCACCTCAACCCGGAACAGGAAGCGGTGGTCGAAGTGCGGGTGGATCGATTCCCCGTGGCCCAGTTTCCGCCCCAGGGCCATGTGGCCCGAAGCCTGCCGGTGCATGGTGGCCCCGCGGCCGATCTGGATCTGCTGCTCACCAAGCACGGCCTTCAGGATCGTTCCGATGTCCCCAAGCTGACCCTGAAGACCCCGGTGGCCAAGGACCGTCTCGATCTCACCGTCCTGCCGACCCTGCTGCCGCTGGCCTGGTCCGCCCAGGAGGCTCCGCAGCTGCCGGCGCTGTCCCTTGAAGCCCTGGATGATGGCTGGCGCCTGTCGGTGCATGCCCCGGCGATTGCTGAACGGCTCGGATCCGGCAGCTCCCTCGAGACCTGGTTGCGTGATCAGGGCGAAGCGATCTGTCTGGGATCCCGCTGGCTGCCTCTGCTCCCGCCGGCGCTGGCCAGGGCGGCGGCCTTCGCCGTCGGCAGGGATCAGGACGCGATCACGGTGGCTCTTGAGCTTGGCCTGGATGGAGCGTTGCGTCATTACCGCTTCAGCCGCACCCGGATCAGGCCCGATGCGGCCGTTGATCCTGCAGCTCTGCAGGCCCTGGCGGAGCGCAAGCCCAAGGCCCGGACACTGCCGACGGCCCTGAAAGGTCTCAAGGATCACGTGCCGTTGCTGGAGCAGCTCGTGGCGCTGACCGCCCTGCTGCGCCAGGCCCGTCTGGCGGCGGGCTCCCTGGACCTCGATCTCCCCCTTCCCGCGCTTGACGCCCTCGGGGACCTCAGCATCCCGGCCCCCGATGCCGGATCCTCCGGCTGGATGATTCAGCTGAGCGATCACCATCCGATGGCCCTGCTGAGGGAGTCGGTGCTGCTCGCCCATCGCGCCCTTGGTCGTCATCTGCAGGCGTTGGCCTTGCCGGCCCTGTTCTCAGGCAATGCCGCGGCAGATCCCGCCGATGTCAACGAGGTGGCGAAGGCGGCCCTGGCGCTGGAGATCCCCCTGGAACTCAGCCCCGACGGCAACGCTTCTGCCGCCGAGCTGGCTGCTGTGTTCGCTGCCAGCGATCGCAGTCGGGTCCTTCAGCACCAGCTCACCGACACGTTGCAGCCGGTGCTTTACAGCGATGAGGCCTCCGCCCATGCCGCCGCCGGCGAGGACCGGGCCTACGCAGCCTGGTGCTGCCCTTCCCTCCATTTTGGGGACCTGTGGAACCAGATGCTGCTCGTCAGCCTGCTGACCGACGGCAAGGATCGTCCCAGCGTGCGCCACAAGACCACCGTTGATCTGGCCAGTGATCAGTGCCATGGAGCGATCGACTGGCCCTTGCTCACCCCGACCCAGCTTGGCGTCTTCCAGCAGGGTCTCGCTCAGGGACTGGCCCAGCGTCTGAACAACCGCCAACGTTTTCAGGCCGATGTTCAGGCGGATGTGCTGGCCATGGCCCAGGCGCGCCACGCCGAGCCGCTCACCGGTCAGGTGGTGACCGGGGTGATCAGCGGCATCCAGAGCTACGGCTTCTTCGTGGAGGTGCCTCCCTCCCAGGTGGAGGGCCTGGTGCACGTCAGCGCCCTCAAGGATGATTGGTATGAATACCGGTCGCGGCAGAACCGACTCGTCGGCCGCAAGAACCGCCGGACCTACCGCCTCGGCGATCCCGTGGAGGTGGAAGTTCAGAAGGTGGATGTGTTGCGCCACCAGATCGATCTGGCCGTGATCCTGCCGGAGGGGAGTGAGAGCGACGAGGCGCCTCAGCAGGCCGACCGGGACGGCGCCCTCTCCCCGATGGAGGTCGAGGGCGAGCGCTTCCAGGAGATGCCGGACCCGGCGTTCTCCAACCAGGCCGAGTCCGACCAGGGAGAGCTGGGGGCGGAGGCGTCGCATCCGGAACCCTCCTCCTCGCGGCGTCAGGGGCGCTCAACGGGTTCGGGTGCCTCCGGCCGTTCCGGTGAGCGGCGCAGCCGTGGGCGTTCGGCCCGTGGCAGTGCTGCCGAGGACGATCCGGACCTGTTTGTGCCGATGCCGATCCTGACGAGCGAGGCCTGAGGTGGCCCCGATTGTTCTGGCGATTTCCGGGGCTTCGGCGCAGCCGCTGGCAGAGCGGGCCCTTCAGCTTCTCCTGAACGCCGGCGAGCAGGTGGAGCTGATCACCAGCCGCGGCGCGATCGGGGTCTGGCTGGCGGAGATGGGGGTGCGGGTCCCCTCCGATCCCAGCGCACAGGAGGCATTCTGGCGGGACCGCACCGGCAGCAGGGACGGATCGCTGCGCTGCCATCGCTGGAACGATCAGGCGGCGGCCATTGCCAGCGGCAGCTATCGCACCCGCGGGATGGTGATCCTGCCGGCGAGCATGGGCACCGTCGGACGGATCGCCTCCGGCGTGGCCCTGGATCTGGTGGAGCGGGTGGCCGATGTGCATCTCAAAGAAGGTCGTCCGCTGGTGATCTGCCCGCGGGAAACCCCCTGGAATCTTGTCCATCTGCGCAATCTCACCTCCCTCGCTGAAGCGGGTGCACGGATTGCGCCACCCGTGCCAGCCTGGTACCACCAGCCGACCAGCCTGGACGACATGGTCGATTTCCTGGTGATCCGCGTGTTCGATGTTCTTGGCTACGAGCTCGGCGACCTGAAGCGATGGCAGGGGCCATCGTCCCCTTCGCCCTGAACCGTTGATGGTGCGACGTTTCCTGGTCGTTCCGCTCCTGGCCCCATGGGTGCTGGTGCTGATGGTGTCGGTGCTCAACCCCAGGCCGGCCGTGTCGCTGCGCCTGCTGGTCTGGAGATCACCGGCGCTGCCGCTCGGGACCTGGCTCGCCGTCGTTTCCTCCACCGGTGCCCTGCTCAGCCTTTCCGCCTCGGCGATGGCCCTGCAGGGACGGCGAGGACCCTCCGGTGGGGGATGGCCGGCTGGGCCTCGCGTCACGGCCTTCCGTCGGGATCGTCGCGTCGTTGAGGATGGCGAGGAACCGCAGGGTGAGGCCTGGCAGCGCCCGGGGCCAGCGCCAGCTGCTGCCGGTCCAGTCCGTGCTCCAGGCGAACCGCCGCCGACGGTCTCCGTTCCCTTCCGGGTGATCCGCAAAGGTTCCGTCCAGGCTCAACGAAGCACCACCACCGTTCCTTCGCCATCAGCGGCCAGCGCCACTGCCGAGGCCAATGGTGTCTCCGATCGTCCCTCCTGGGCCTTCGGGCGCCGCCGCTCCACGGCTCCGCCTCGCTCGGCCGACTCGGTCAGCTCCAGCGGCGATGGCTGGGATGATCCGGACGACGACGCCTGGTGAGTGCAAGGCTCCGCTTCGCCTCCGGTTGGTGCGCATCCAGCGAGGGATTGGGGCCTGGGGTCTCTGGGCTTTGCGTCAGAGGCGCGGTGAATCAGGGCCGTCTGCCCCAGGCCTTGGCCTCCGCTGCCCCCGATCATGGTCCCGGGGAGACCGTGATCGGGGGCGACCTCCGCACTGTCCGGCCAGGATGACCTGGGGGCTGGGCAAGGGTCCCTAGAGTTTGACCTTGAATCTCTCCAAGCCTGAGACGGTGAGCGACTCCGCCAGCCCCAGCCCCAAGTCCGCCAGCGCCGCTGCCAGCTCCGAGGCCTCAGCCACCACCCAACCCGCTGCTGCCGCCAAGCCGCCGGCTCCGGAGGATCGCCCGTTCGCGGAGTTCATCAACGACCTGTTGTTGCCCGCCCTCGACAAGGAGATCCGCGCCTACGGCGGCCCCAGCACCGCGATGGCCCTGATTGAGGGGCCGATGCCCGTGATCGGCGTTCCCTGCTGGATGGTGGC
>CAIXOZ010000017.1 GCA_903921295.1 uncultured cyanobacterium
AACGGCGCGTCCTTGCTCAGGCTCACCAGCCAGAGGCTGAGGCGGGCCAGGTTCACCGCGAAGGGGTTCTTGTCCACCCCGTACAGGCAGCTCTGGGCGATCAGGCGGCGGGCGTAGATCAGAGGTTCTTCACCGTGGGCGTGGCCTCCGGGCTTCAGCGCATCAGGCAGACCCTCACGGGTCCAGGCTTGCTCCAGCAGTTCGGCCAGGAAGCGGCAGCTCTCCACCAGAAAAGCGCCCGAGCCCATGGCCGGATCGCAGATCTTCAGGTCGAGGATCTGCTCGGCAGTCGGATGCTCTTGCATACGCGACCGCCAGGGGCGCAGAGCCTCCTCCACGATCGGCCGGGTGAGCGCACGCGGGGTGTAGTGGCTGCCGCTGCGGCGCCGTTCCTCGGTGGGCTGAAACACCAGGCCGCCGGCAGCCTGGGGGCCATCAAACAGCTCGCGATTGATGCGCGGGATCAGGGCTTCCAGCAGCTCGGCTTCGCTGCTCGCGTCCTTCAGCCCCGACGCCGACTTCGCCGGCAAGGTGGTGCCGGCCTCCTCCTCCAGCCAGGCCTTGCGCTTGCCGCCGGGCAGCGCCAGCAGGGCATCGAGATCCACCGCCGTGGTGCGCTGTTTCTTCGCGCCCTGGGGCTTGCTCTTCAGGCCGATGCAGCGGCCGGGGATGCGGCGCACCGCATAGCCCATGATCCCCTCGTACACCGAGCCGATCTGCTCCACGTCGAGGGCGCGGTAGCTGATGCGCTCGCCGTTCACGATCAGCAGGTTGCGGAGCACCGCCAGCACCACGCCGTCGCTCACCCAGGGGGTCTCCAGCCAGGGGTAGTCGGTCGGATCAAACAGCTGGCCGTGGCGTGCCGGCAGGTAGTCGGTGGTGGGTCCGCCGCCGTCGAACACCAGCCGGCACAGGCTCATCAGCCCGGCCCAGGCGCCGAAGCGCTGCTCCATGGTGTCGGGGTATTCGCTCTCGTCTTGCTGCAGTTGCTCGAAGATCGCGCTGAGCTTGTAGTTCTGCTCGTACACCGCATCGCTGGGCATCAGCGCTTCGTCTTCGGCATAGAGCAGGAACACCAGCCGCATCAGCACGGTGATCAGGCCGCCGTAGAGCTGTTGCGGATCCCGCTCCGGCAGATCACCGAGCAGTTCAACGTCTTGCCGTTGGCTCAGCTCATCGGCCTGCTGGAAGCCCCGCAGCAGATCCCACAGCGCCGCCAGCACCTGATCGGCCAGGGCGTTGCTCACTACAGCCTGGAAGCTGCGGCTTTTTTTGAGCACATCCGCCAGGCGGGTGCCATCGGGATCGAGGAACACCGGGCTCTGCCCCAGCAGCAGCTGCAGGCCGGAGAACAGCAGCCGGCCGCTCACCTCAGCCAGATCCGCCAGGCGGAAGGTGAGATGGCCTGAACTCTCCCCCTTCGGTGCCACCACCAGCCGCAGCTGGCTGCCGTTGAACAGCAGGCCCGCTTCCACGCCGGTTTCGCGCAGCAGCCGCTCCAGGCGTTCCTGGGCACTGGCGCGCCAGAGGTGCTGGCCACCCGTGCTCTTCTGGTCGAAGGCCGCGGCCAGCGGCAGCTCGATCACCAGGAGCTGGGCGCCCTCGCCGGAGGCAGCCGGCACCACCGCCGATGGCGCCAGGGTTTCACCCAGCTCCGGCAGCTCTTTCGTGTGGGCGGCAATCGCCTCGGGGCTGCTGTTGAGCTGATCGGACTCCCAGCCAAGGTGGTCGATCAGCAGGTCAGCGAGGCTGCGGAAACCGCTGGCGCTCTCGTCAGCGTCGTCGTCTGCTGCGCCCAGGGATTCCAGCGCTTCGCGGTAGCGCTCCTGGCGCTCCAGCAGCTCGCTGCCGCTGCGGGTCACCACCCAGCCGGCCTCCAGCATCGCGGCCGGAGCCACCACCAGGCCCACCGGCTGCAGGTAGCCCAGCCACTCCTGGTGGGCCCTGAGTTCGGGGTCGATGGTGGGGGAACGGCGTGCCATGGCTATCCGCTGATCGGCCAGAGATAGACGAGGCCAGCCGGCTCCAGCCGGTGGGTCACCACCCGGTAGCTGTCCATGATCCGGGCAGGCTCACTGTTCAGTTCGGCTTCGATCGTCTCCAGCCGCCGAGCCCAGTGGCGCTGATCAGCGGCCAGTTGCTTGCGCTCCTGGCTG
>CAIXOZ010000018.1 GCA_903921295.1 uncultured cyanobacterium
ACCCCCGACATCAGGTTTTGGAGACCTGCGTTCTACCAACTGAACTAACGGCGCAAGGGGATGCCCCCGCAATCGAACCCAAGAATTCGACTGTGCTGAAGAGGAAATGCCTCAGCGATCGAAGCGCTGCTTCACCCGTGTGGCTTTACCCACCCGGTCACGCAGATAGAAGAGCTTCGCACGACGGACTTTACCGCGTCGTTCGACCTTGATCGAGGCGACCTGGGGACTATGAAGCATGAAGACCCGCTCCACGCCGACGCCCTGGAAAATCCGACGCACGGTGATGGTCTCATTCAGGCCGCCGTGGCGCTTGGCGATCACCACGCCCTCGTAGGGCTGGATGCGTTCCTTGTTGCCCTCGCTGATCCGCACGCCGACGCGAACGGTGTCTCCGACATAGATCTCGGGCAGTTCGCTCTTGAGCTGTTCGGCCTCAAAGGCCTCGATCAGCTGCCGGGCACTCAGCTTGCCGGCCGTTGCGCGGGTCGTCGGTGCGTTCTTCTCGGCCACGGCGGTGGTCGCCTGATCAGCTGCGCTGCTGTCCTGCTCGGGTGCCTGGCTGGATGTCTGTTCCATGGTGTTTGCCTCGTTCGGGTCCGCTGGCATCCCCGCTCCGGAATCGCCTTGCCAAACCACGAGTGTATCTCCTTGCGGTTCCGTCCGACTCTGATCCGGCACCCGATCTGGTCGCTCAGGCGCCTGGCCTTGCCCTGGGACGCTGCCACTGGCGCCTGAGCTTCTGCGTCAGCATCGCCGCACCGCTGATCAGCATCCAGAGCAGGCCCAGGCCGTTGAGCAGCACATAGATGGTTTCGGCTCCGGGGCCGAGCAGTGGTTTCAGCCACTCCCCCTCGTGGATGACCATCAGCAGGTGGGACTGGTCACGCCCCAGTCCGGCCCAGTCCCGCAGCAGGCGGTAGCCGACCCCCGTGGTCGCGGTGACGAGCAGCGGCAGCAGCACCAGCGGCGCCAGGGCTGCATGGGTGTCGCGGAGGCGCTTCAGGGGTGAGGGTGCCGAGGTGGACGCTCCCATCGTGATCAGGACGTCATGACGCTGCCGTGATTGATAGCTTGAGATGACGGTGTCCGTTCTGAAAGTCGATGAATCTGTTCGCGGACCTTCTGGCGAGCACCCAGGGACAGGCCAGCGCTGAGCGAGGCAAGCCTGTGGTCACGGCCACCGGCCCCAGAATTCAGAAGGGCAAGCGCGGGATTGAAATCAAGTCGGCGCGCGAGATCGCGATCATGCGCCGCTCCAGCAGCATCGTGTCCACGGTGCTCCGGGAGATCATCGATCTGGTCAGGCCCGGCATGAGCACCGGCGATCTCGATCGGCACGCGGAAACCCGGATCCGGGAAATGGGGGCTGTGCCCAGTTTCAAGGGCTACCACGGCTTCCCCGCCAGCATCTGCGCCAGCATCAACGATGAGGTGGTGCATGGCATTCCCAGCTCCCGTCGCATCATTCAGGCCGGGGATCTTCTCAAGGTCGACACCGGCGCCTTCTACGACGGGTATCACGGCGACAGCTGCGTCACCATCTGCGTCGGCCAGAGCGCTTCCGAGGCCGCCCGGAACCTCAGCCGCGTCGCCCAGGAGGCCCTGATGCAGGGCCTGAGCCGGATCAAGGCCGGCAGCACCCTGCTCGACATCGCCGGTGCCGTTCAGGACCACGTCGAGGCCCATGGCTACGCCGTGGTGGAGGACTACACCGGCCACGGGGTCGGCCGCAACCTCCACGAGGAGCCCTCGGTCTTCAACTTCCGCACCGACGATCTCCCGAATGTCACCCTGCGCCCCGGCATGACCCTGGCCGTGGAGCCGATCCTCAACGCCGGCAGCAAGGCCTGCCGCACCCTCAAGGACCGCTGGACCGTGATCACGGTCGACGGCAGTCTTTCGGCCCAGTGGGAGCACACGATCGCCGTCACCTCCGACGGCTGCGAAATCCTCACCGATCGCGGCTGAGGGCCGGGGCTTCGGTCGGGCGCTGGATCAGCAGCCGGCCGTAGAGCCAGCGCATCAGCGCCGTCAGGGGCATCAGAAGATAGGTGAGCGGGTTGGGGCTGACGATGATCAACCCCAGCCCGAGGCCTGCCTGAAACACAATCCCCCGGGCCACCCAGTCGGCATCCATGACGCCGATCGGGTTGAGCTCGGACCGAAAGGGACCGAGCACCAGCCGGCGCACCCGCACGCCCCCGGCGGCCAGGGCCGGAGCGCGCAGGCTCACCAGTTCTCCCAGCAACCGCTTGCTGATCTCATAGAGCGGGCTGAAGGCCGGTTGGATCTCGGCCTCCGAGGTGTTCACCCAAACCTCGCGGGCGGGCGGGCGCTGGCCACTGGCGCCGGCGGCGAACAGCTCCAGCAGCCGCCAGCTGCTCAGGGCATTCACCTCCAGCGATTGCTGCACGGCAACGGCGCTGCCGTCCCCATGGACATTGAGGCCGTGGTTGAGGATCAGCACGTCACAGCGGCTGAGCACGGGCTCCAGCGCCGTCTCTTCACCGCATCGCCAGGTGACCGTTTCCAGCGGGATCGGCCTGCCTGAGCGATCCTGCAGCGCGAGGGGTTGCGTCCCGGTGGTCAGGGCCACCAGGGATGCGCCGGCGTCATGCAACTGCCGCAACAGGGCCTGGCCCAGACGGCCGCCGGCCCCGGTGACGGCGACACGCCGGCCCGCCAGCGGTCCCGAGGCGGAGGAATGGGCTTGGACGGCCATGGCTCGGGGGGAGGATCGCGCCCCAGCTTCGGCCCCCACCGACCTGGACAACCCCGGAGGCTGGAAAGCTCGTACATTGGCGCCCAACCCAGCGCCTTGAGGTGGCTCCATGCCCATGCCCCTGCTGATCGGGTCGTGTGAGCCCTTCAGTGGCAAATCGGCACTGGTGCTCGGTCTGGCACGGCAACTCGGCCAACGGGGGATCCGACTGCGCTTCGGCAAGCCCCTGGCCACGATCCTTGAAGCCGAGGCCGGATCGTCCCTTCTGGATGCTGATGTCCAGTTCATCGGTTCCACCCTTGGCCTGGCGCCCGATCAGTTGATCCCCTCCCTGCAGGAGCTGGCCCCGGCCACGGCCGAATCCAGGCTTCTGGCGGCCGATCTCCTGCCCGGCGAGGCCTTCGCCGCCTTCCAGGCCCAGCTGCTTGCAACCCCGCCGTCGGAGCAGGTGATCCTGGAGGCGGCCGGCAGCCTCAGCGAGGGCTTGCTCTACGGCCTCAGCCTGCCCCAGCTGGCCCAGAGCCTCAAGGCCGCCGTGGTGCTCGTGCACCTCTGGCATGACAGCCGCAGTGTGGATGCCCTGTTGCAGGCGAAGGAGCTGCTGGGTGATCAGCTGGCCGGCGTGGTTCTCAATGCTGTCGACCCCGATGCGGTGCCGCAGCTGGAGGCCACGGTCGTGCCAGCCCTGGAGCGGCTCGGTCTGTCGGTGTTCGGGGTGATGCCCCGAAGCCCTCTGCTGCGCAGCGTCACCGTTGAGGAGCTGTCACGCCGGCTTGAGGCCAGGGTCCTGTGTTGCCGAGATCGTCTCGATCTTCTCGTGGAGAACCTCTCGATTGGGGCGATGAATGTCAATTCGGCGATGGAGTTTTTCCGCCGTCGCCGCAACATGGCGGTGGTCACCGGTGCCGATCGCACCGATATTCAGCTGGCCGCCCTGGAGGCTTCCACCCAGTGCCTGATTCTCACGGGAGCCGGTGAACCGCTGCCGCAGCTGCTCAATCGGGCCGAGGAGCTTGAAGTGCCGCTGCTCAAGGTCGAACAGGACACCCTCACCACTGTTGAGGTGATCGAGGGTGCCTTCGGTCACGTGCGCCTGCATGAATCGGTCAAGGCCACCTATGCGGTGCGCCTTGTTGAGGAACACTGCCGGTTCGAGCGTTTGTTCAGCCGTCTTGGTCTTTCAGGGGTTTAGGGAGTCGCGTGCGCTGGAATGTCGCTGCTAGGTTGATGGTCAGCCCTGTGGTTGCCCGGTGACCAGGTCCCTTGATGTGCCGGCCCTGGACCGGATTGACACCCTTGCCCAGGAGCTGGCGATGCTCCAGGACAAGGGTCGTCGTCGCATCGCCGTGCTGGGCAGTCGTCACGTGCCTGTCGTCTCCATCCACCTGGTGGAGCTGGTCGCCCGCTCCCTGGCCCAGGAAGGTCACAGCCTGATCACCTCCGGCGCCCAGGGGGTCAACTCCGCGGTGATCCGCAGCGTCCTCGAGGTGGATCCTGCCAAGATCACCGTGCTCTTGCCCCAGAGCCTCGACCGACAGCCGCGTGAATCCCGCGATCAGCTGGAGCGGGTGCTGCATCTGGTGGAAAAGCCCGAGCACGACGAACTGCCGCTTCCACTGGCCAGCAGCCTCTGCAATCAGGAGATCATCAGCCGGTGTGACCAGCTGATCTGTTTCGCCTTCCACGACAGTGAAACGCTGCTGGCCAGCTGCCGCACCGCCGAGGACATGGGCAAGGTGGTCAGCCTGATGTTCTTCGACTGACCCTGTCAGGGCAGGCGCCACGCGGGGATCGAATCACCGATTCGCCCACTGTCCGGCGCCAGGATCGATCGGCTGCAACGGGCCTGGTGGCAGTGCCCAACCGTGCGGGCAAGGGTTGGCCGCTGCAGCGCCGGTTTCCCGATCGCGGGCCCGATCGCGGGCTTGGTGGTCAGGCCGGGGTGCTCATCAAAACGCTTCAGTGGGCTTCAGGCTCCTGCAAGGACCTAGCCCTTGCGCGGGTCCTTGGCTGGCCCAGGATCTCTGACGATGAGGTGGGTCCCGATCGGACGGCTGAGGCTGAGCACGGCCGACCTGAGCCACCTGCGTGGGCGCTCGTTCCCAGCCTCTGCTCCTCAGCCGGCGGCCCTGAGGAGGGTGGTCAGGCCCTGGACGTACAGAACACCCGTGCAGGTGAGGCCCAAGGCCCAGCACAGCCCCCGCAGCGGCGGCACATTGGCCACATAGGCGCCGATGTACAGGGCCCGCAGCAGTGGATGCAGCCAGGCGGCGGCCACGGCGATCGCTGCTCCGGGTGGCGCGATCACGCACAGCAGCGCCGCCGGAGCATGCAGGGTGAAGGCTTCAAAACAGTTCTGGTGGGCCCAGCTGGCCCGTTTGCCCCAGGCCGGCAACCGATCGAACATCGCTCTCGGCGCCTGCAGGTCTGCCAGGCTGAAATCGGCCCTGGAGCGCCCGAGGCTCAAGGGAACCACCGACACCACCACCACCGCGGCCGCCAGCAGCAGCGACCAGGCGAAAGGGCCGGCGGGCGCGTTGGCCGGGTTGGGCAGGCTGAGCAGAAGGGTCATCGGCCATCGTCTCGTTGGAGGAATTCTGGTGCGCCGACGGCCGGCCCGAGCCTGGGTCCCGCGCTGGGGACCCAGGCAGTGCGTCAGCGGCGGCGGGGCCGGTCCCGGTAGGGCTGAACACCGATCAGGGGAGGCTGTGTCAGGGCCTCCTCCCGCGGATTGCCGAAGGCATGGGCGATGGCATCACCGATCCAGCGGCCGAAGGTCAACACGGACGTCATGGCTGAAGCCTCAACGGGAAGACCTCTCCATTGTGACCGCGGCAGGCCGGCCTGGCCGCGCTCTGGACAACGCCTCACGCCCCCATACTGGGTACCGATCCCGCGGTCGTTCCGGTTCATGGCCTCCTATTCCTTCGATGTCGTTTCCGATTTCGATCGTCAGGAGTTGGTCAACACCCTCGATCAGGTGCGTCGCGATCTGGTTCAGCGCTACGACCTCAAGGACTCAGGCACGGAGATCACCCTTGAGGAGACAAGCCTGACGATCAACACCGCCAGCGAGATGACGTTGCAGGCCGTTGAGGATCTGCTGCGCCAGAAGGCCACCAAACGCAACCTTTCTCTGAAGATCTTCGACTTTCAGACCCCCGAGGCTGTGGGCGGCAACCGGGTGCAGCAGGTGGTGGCGTTGCG
>CAIXOZ010000019.1 GCA_903921295.1 uncultured cyanobacterium
CGCCTATCAGAACGCCGAGGCGCTGGTGCAGGAGCTGAGCACCAGCAACACCGCCTGGCGTTTCGCCACCGCCACTCTTCATGACGCCGGTCGGGCACCGGTGCTGGCGATCCGGGGCACCGAACCGACCAGGGAACTGGCGGATGTCTGGACGGATCTTGATCCACTCGGCATCGGCGCCGGCCAATACCGCAACAACCGCGAACCGTTGCTGGCCTGGCTGGATGCGGTGAGCCACCCCGCAGGCCTGGAAACCACGGTGGCCCCGCACATCACCGGCCACAGCCTCGGTGGCGCCCTGGCCCAGTGGCTGGCGGCGGACCCTGCCCTGAGCACGCCGATCGGGAGCGTGGTCACCTTCAACGCGCCCGGCATCCATCGGGCCGCGGCCTTCGCGGATCACACCAACCTCGGGGCGGTGCGGCACTACATCACAAGCACCGACATCGTCAGCCTGGCGGGGGACGCCCTGCTGCCGGGCCAGGCCGTGATCAGCGACGTTCCCGGATCCTTCCGCCAGCAGACGCCGATCTCCGGGCCCCATCTCCATCCGGTGCTGGTGCCACGCCTGAGTAACGGCCAACAGCGTCCCGGCGGCCTGGTGCAGCGGCAGAGCACCACCTTCAACACGCCGCTGTTCAGTTACCTGCCGGATCCGGACTACCTGCAGTTTCTGCTCGCCGTTGCCCGCATCCCCGGCGTCGGCCCTGGCCTCGCGGCGGCGCTCGTCTGCCGCAGCGGTGTGGAGCAGGCCCGGGCCCTGATCGGAGAGGAACTGTTCTCCGCCGCCGGCCGCTACCGGCTGGGGGTTGCAACGGCCGAGGCCGTCAGCCGCGCCGCAGCCGGCTGGTCGCCGCAGGCCTGGGACAGCATCAGCCAATGGTCGGCCAGCGCCTGGGAGGCAGCCGGTCGCTGGGACAGCCAGGCCTGGGAGAGCACCCGCCACTGGAACCCCCAGGCGTGGGTCGCCACCCGTCTCTGGAACGACCGGGCCTGGGCCGCCACCGGTCGCTGGGGCGCAGCCGCTTGGCAGGCCACCGCCCGTTGGGGTGAGCAGGCGTGGCGGGCCACCGTGCAATGGTTCAACGGCGGCCTCGGACAGAGCCCTGGGATCGAGGCGGATGCACCGAGCCTGGCGATCGCGGCCGCATCCCTCAGCAACGGCCTCGAAGCGGAGACCCTGGACCTCGCGCTGGCGACGCTGGAGCCGGCGAACACCGCCAGTGCCCGGAAGCCCGGGAGCGACAGCGACAGCACGCCGAAGGTGATGAACGCCCAGGCGCCGACAAGCGCCGGTCCGGCCGCGACCCCGAACGGTTTGATCGCCTCCCCGGTTCCCGGCGACACGCCCGGGGCCGCCGCCCTGAGCGACCAGGACTGGAGTGAGCAGGCCTGGATCGCCAGCGCAGCCTGGCCCGATCCGGTGTGGACCGCCATGGCCGAGCAACAGCGCGATGCCGGCGATCAGCTGCTTCTGGGCCACCCCGAGACCGACGAACTCCGAGGGAACGATGGCGACGACATCCTCGATGGCCTCGGCGGCGAGGACCACCTGATCGGAGCCGCGGGCAACGACCTGCTGATCGCCGCTGCCGGCCGGGTGGAGCTGGAGGGTGGCGAAGGAAGCGATCGGTTCCTGCTCAACCATCCGGGCGCCGGTCTGGCTGTGATCGCCGACTTTGATCCCCACCAGGGCGATCAGATCGTTCTCAACCTCCAGGGGTTGGAGCGCATCAGCGATGGCCCCCTGCCGGCCCTGCGCCTTGGCAGCCGGGCTGAACTGGCCGAGGATCGGCTGCTTTACGAGCGGAGCAGCGGCCGGCTGATCCTCGATACCGACGGCAGCGGCCCCGGCGAGGCTCACGACCTGGCGCTGCTGCTCAATCGCGCCGACCTGAGTGACGCGGATCTGCGCCGCTGGCAGCCGGCAGCGCCGGCATCACCGCTGCCGTTGCCGCCCGGAGAGCCGGCAGCGATGCCGCTGCGGATCCAGCAGAGCATCACGGCGGGGTCCCTGATCCCGGGCGGCCAGATCACGCTTCACAGCGTGATCGAGAATCCAGGCCGCCAGGCCTGCAGCAGCGCTCAGTTCCGGCTGCAGCTACCGCCAGGGCTGCGCGTGGTGTCGAGCGACGCCGGTCTGCTGCCCGAAGCCGCCGACGCGCAGACCATCGATCTCGGCCGGATGGAGGCTGGAGAGCAGCGCAGCCTGACGTTGACGCTGCAGCTGCCTGAGGGGCACACAGCCGCCAGCCATACCCTCCTCTCCTGGGCCTGCGGCATCCCGGAGCCGCCCCCTCCCGGGTCGCCGGTGACGGTGCTGCCGAACGCCCCCGAGATGGCGCTTCCAAATGTGCTGATGCTGGCGGTGCAACCCGCCGACCGCTGCGACCTCGAGGTCGCCACCCTCGCAGACGCAACGGCCTACGCGCTGCATCAACCCTTCGACAGCGGCCGGGTGGTCCGCAATCGGGGCACGGCTGCAGCGGAGAACGTGGTCCTCACCGAATACCTTCCCGCGGGCATGACCCTGCAGGGCGTCGATGGTGCTGCGGTCAGCGAAATCAGGGATGGAGCGATCCGCCTGGAGCTCGGCAACCTGGAGCCCGGCGAAACGCGCACCGTGTGGTTGCGCGTGCATTCCCCCATGGCCGGAACCCTAACGGGCCACACCGCGATCAGCAGCAACCTGGATGAGGCTGATCCCTTCAACAACGTCACCAGCAGCCTGTTCAGGATCGAGGCCGCCACACCAGCGCGGACGGATCTGCAGCTGACGCTCCAGGCCAGCAACGGCGCCCCGGCCGTGGGGGAACGCGTGACCCTGCGGGCGACCCTGAGCAACGAGGGGCCTGGTGATGCCGCCGGCCCCGTGGTGTCCCTCCCCTGTCCGGAGGGGCTGCTCCTGGAGGCCATCCAGGCGGGAAGCGGAAGCTACGACCCTGGCACAGGACTCTGGGACGTCGGCAGCCTCGGCCTGGGGACCAGCACCGTGCTGGAGCTGGTGGCCCGGGTGCGGCAGCCGGGACTGTGGCTGACCACGGCGGAGCTCGTGGCCCAGGCCGACATCGACCGCGATTCAGACGCCGGCAACGGCCGCGTGGCGGAAGACGATCAGGCGACCGTCGCGATCCGCGCCAGCAGCCAGCCGGTGCTCGGCGTGCAGACGATCCGGGGCCCGCGCAGCGTGGTGGCTGACGCGATCGGACCGATCGAGATTGCCCTCAGCGGCAGCGATCCCTGGGGCGCCAACCGCATGGAGGGCGGAGAGCTGGCTCTGCACTTCGACAGCCGGGCCCTGCACTTCCAGACCATCAGCCAGAGCCTGCGCCCTCTCGCCGAGGCCCCGCGGGTTGAGGACGACCTTGGCGACGGCGACGGCAACCCAGCCACCGACCGACGGCTGATCATGCGCTGGCAGGACCAGCGCCGGAGCAGCCCCGGTCAACCAGCGACGACGCGACTGCTGACCGCCAACTTCCTGCCGATGGCGGGCCTGACAGACACCCTGATCGGGTTGTCGAGCCGTTCCACCATCGCCGGCCTCGGCTTCGTCGGCCATCCGATCGCCGTGCAGCGCCGCCCCTGGACCCTCGACATCGATGGCGATGGGCAGGTCTGGAGCGACACCGATGGGAACCTGCTGCTGCGCTTTGGCTTCGGTTACGAGCCTGACCCCGACCAGACCCGCCTGATGGTGGGGCACGGGGCCAGACGGAACAGCCCGGCCGCGATTGAGGCCTACCTCCAGGAAGGGAGGCGATCCGGTGCGCTCGATCTGGATGGGAACGGCCGGTTCGACCCACTCACGGATGGCGTGATGATGCTTCGCTTCATGGACGAACTCACACGGGGCGACCGATTGACCGCCGGCGCCCTGGCAACGGATGCCACGATCACGGACAGCGACGTGATCACCGCCCAGCTGCAACGGCTCACCACCCTGCTCTGAGCACGGGTCGGGCAGCCACCATCCCCCCGACCTGACGCCCCATGCCTCTCTTCCGGCTCCGTGCCGCGTTGGTCTGCCTGCCCCTGGTGCTCAGCCCCCTCGCCATCGCCACCCCGGCACGGGCGCTCAACGAGGTGGTGGTGCAGCTGCCCCTGGTGGAGAGCGACTTCGTCCTGCAGCTGAGTGACGTGTCCAGTGCGGCGGCCCTCTGGCAAGGCAACAGCGATCTGGCCGAACTGAATGCGGCCAGCGACGGAGCGCTCACCAACCGGGTGTTGAGCCTGTTCAACGATCCCCTTCCCCTGGGAAAACCACAACAGGCGGAAGCCCTGCTCGATAACGGCATGGCCCAGCAGGCGCTGCTGTTGCTCTCCTCCCTGATCCGGGTTGACGGTCTGCCGCAGGGACTGAGCGACCAACAGCTGCTCACGGCCCTGCAGCAGGCCAACCGCCAGGGCCCACCAACCCTGCGCACCTTCCTGGAGGCCCTGCCGGGGCAGCGCGCCCGGATCCGGCTGCACGAAGCCCTGCGGGCTCTGCAGAAGCTGCTGACCCAGCAGGCGGAAGGCCAGCAGCTGCTGCAGGCCCTGAACACAGCCGCCGGTCCTGCCCTGCAGGGGGCCCCGGCCCTGCTCAATCCAGGTCCGGCTGCGCTGACCCGCTTCGAGGTGGCCCTGCCGGTACGCCACCGTCCGCAACCGCTGCAGGTGGTGCTGGTGCAGCCCAGAAGCGCTGCCAACGGCCAGCTGGTGGTGATCTCCCACGGTCTCTGGGACAGCCCCGAGAGCTTCCTCGGCTGGGCTGAGCACCTGGCCAGCCATGGCTACACCGTGCTTCTGCCCCGTCACCCGGGCAGTGACCAGGAACAGCAACAGGCCATGCTGGCCGGTAGGACGCCGCCCCCCTCGGCCGAGGAACTGCGGAACCGGCCGCTGGATGTGATCGCCAGCCTGGATGCCGTTGCTTCCGGCACCATCGCAGGTCTGACAGAAGTGCGGACCAATCAGGTGACGGTGATCGGCCATTCCTGGGGTGGCACCACGGCCCTGCAACTGGGCGGCGCCCGGCCTTCCGATCGCCAGCTGATCCAACGCTGCCAGGACCTCGACGATCCAGACCGGAATCTCAGCTGGGTGCTGCAATGCAGCTTCCTGAGCTCCGCCGATCAGGCCAGCCTGGCCGATCCACGCGTCACCAGCGTCATCGCCGTCAGCCCGGTGGTCAGCCTGCTGTTCAACCCAAGCCAGGACGTGCGCAATCTCAGGACCAGGACGCTGCTGATCAGTGGCAGCAGCGACTGGGTGGCCCCCTCCGGACCGGAGGCGATCGATCCCTTCCGGGCCCATGGCGACCCGGAGCAGCACCTGGTCCTGGTCGACAAGGGCGACCACTTCAACCTGCGGCGCGGCAGCGGCGAGGGCGGCGGACCGCTGCGGGGCCTGATGCTGGCCTGGCTGGGCCAGCCGCCGCTGGCGCCCACGGGCTGGCAGGACAGCGAACTGCCGCTGCTCGATGTGAGCATTCCGGTGCTTGAGTCAAGGCCTCCGGCAACGCCGGCGACCGTCACCCAGGGCAGCCCCTGACGGCCTGACAGGCAGGCGGCGGACGACCTGAGCCAGGGGCGGCGGCTCCGGTGCCCCCCAGAGGCAGACCGGCCCCAACCGTTCAGGGCGAGGTGAGCTCGCCGCTCTCGCCGGCATGCACCGTGTTGCTGTCGGGCATCCAGTAGCTCAGGTCTTCGTACCAGAACGGTCGACCGGCCACCCGCTTCATCGTCAGGTTGGTGCCGGCCATGGCGGTGGCCAGGCGGACCAGCTCCACTGGTGACAGATCGGTTCTGATGTCCTTGCCGGCGATCGTCAGCAGCCTGGGCAGGAGGGGCAGGGTGGCGGGCTCCGCCAGCTTTCGGAAGAGGGCGTTGAGCACCAGCTTCTGACGTTCCATGCGGCCGATGTCGCCCAGCTCGTCGTGTCGGAAGCGCAGGAACCCCTCCAGATCGTTGCCCAGCAGCACCTGGCGACCCGGATAGAGATCGATCACCAACCCCTGGCTGCGATCGACGTAAGCCATGCGCTTGGGCACATCCACCTCCACACCGCCCAGGGCATCGGCAGCGTGCTGAACGGCATCGAGATTGACGATCACGTAGTGATCGGGCGGAGCACCCAACAGCCGTGCGAGCTCACCCTTGACAGCCTCAATGCCACCGGTGGCATACAGGGCGTTGGCCTTGAGCACGCCATAGCGATCGGATTCGATGAAGGTGTCCCGTGGCACCTGGGTGACCGTGGTGCGGCCGTCAGCCAGCTCCACGTTGAGCATCACATCGGTGTTGGCGGACACCTTGTCGGTCCCGAGGATGACGATCCGTCCCTGACCGAGCCAGAGGGGGGGCACCAGGCGATTGAGGCCACTGGAGTGATGCAGCCACCCCCCCAGAACAGGCGTGAGCAGTTTCGGCAGGGGGCCCGTCAGGCCGTAGCCGAGCGCCAGCCCCAGCACAAAGGGAATCAGTGGCCGCGACTGTCGTTGACGGCCCCGGGCGTCACGCCGTTGTCCGGGGGGCCGGCTGCCGCCGCCACCGCTGTCGCCACGGCCATCACGGCCGCGGGGGCGCGTTCCGCGGGCCGCCTCGGCCCGCTCCTGACGGTTCGCGCGGCGTTCCCGGCCCCGATCGAGCAACATCTCCGGCTGTTCGCTGCGGCGTGAACGACGACCGGAATCGAGGTCGGTGACGGTCCGTCGACCGGCCCGAGGGCGGCGACTGGGTTGGGCCTGGGACATGCGCGCCTGTTCTGGGCGCACCATAAGGGGCCAGACCCCGCTTCACCAGGGGGTTCAGACCGCGGATCCGAGCTGCACGCAGGCCGCAGCCGCATCGGCGCGCCGCCGTGCCTCCGCCTCGGTGGCCCCCAGGGCGAGGGCCACCCCCATCCGCCGCCAGGGCCGGGCCTCCGCCTTGCCGAACAACAACACCTCCGTATCCGGCTCCATCAGAGCCGCCGCGACCCCCCGGTAGCGCACCTCGGAGGCGGCTTCAGGCGCCAGGATCACCCGGCTGGCGGCAGGGCCGAGGGAGCGGATCGCCGGAATCGGCAGACCGAGCACCGCCCGCAGGTGGAGGCTGAATTCGCTCAGGTTCTGGCCCACCAGGGTCACCAGGCCGGTGTCGTGGGGGCGGGGGGAGAGCTCCGAGAACACCACCTCCTCCTGCCCCGGCTCGCCGCAGAGGAAGAACTCGACGCCGAACAGCCCGGCCCCGCCGAGGTGATCGGTGACCCTGCGCGCCATCGCCTGGGCCGCGGCCAGCTGCGCGGGCGTGATCCGGGCCGGCTGCCAGCTGCACTGGTAATCGCCCCGCTCCTGGATGTGGCCGATCGGCGGGCAGAAGAGCGTCGGCCCCTGCCAGGGCTTGACCGTGAGCAGGGTGATCTCGAGATCGAAGCGCAGGAATTCCTCCACGATCACC
>CAIXOZ010000020.1 GCA_903921295.1 uncultured cyanobacterium
ACCTGCTGCCGATGCTGTTTGATGCGATCACCCTGCGCGACCAACTGATCCGGCGCGTGCCGTTGTCCTCCTCCGCCTCTGCCGCCAGCGATGGTTGAATCGCGTCCCACCACATCCGCCGATCCCTCCTCCCCCCTCGCGCGCTCCAGCGATGGTGAGGGCCACCCCAGCAACAGCCCTGCCGATCCTGCGGCGATTGACGCGCCGCAGCCAGCGAGCGAGCTGGTGGAGCTGGCTCTGAAGGATCTGCGCAGCCGCCGCAAGCAGCTCGAAGGCGAGATCGCCGAGCTGGAACGGCGCCGCAACCAAATCGAGCGGGAGATCAGCAGCACCTTCAGCGGCCAGTCGGATGCGGTGGCTCGACGCCTGAAAGGCTTCCAGGACTACCTGGTGGGAGCCCTTCAGGACCTTGTGGTGAGCGCCGAGCAGATGGAGCTGGTGGTCCCTCCGCTGCTGGTGCAACCCTCGCCATTGGATCAACCGAGCCCGGTGACGCCGGAGACCCCGCCAGCCGCCGCCGGAGGAGTCTTCGCCGGCGATGAGGATCTGATCCGCGCTCGCCTGGCCCAGCAGCAGGGCCAACCGGACTTCTATGCCGATCCCTGGATCCTGCGGCGCAGCCTCGATTCGTCCGGCGCCTCACTGCTTCTCAACTGGTTTCTGGAGCAGGGCGGGCGAGGCGCCCAGGCCAGCACCGGCAGCCGCAATCGCAACGGACTGATCGCCGCTGCCGCGATCGCCATCCTCGGGGAGCTTTACGGTGAACGCTTCCAGACCCTGGTGCTGGCCGGCACCCCGGAGCGCCTTGGGGAATGGCGCCGGGCTCTGCAGGACTGCCTTGGCCTGAGCCGGGAAGACTTTGGTCCGACCAGCGGCATCGTGCTGATTGAACGGGCCGAAGCCCTGATCGAGCGGGCCGATCGGCTCGAGGAACGGGGTGAACTGCCGTTCATCGTCGTCGATGCCGCCGAGGAGTCCGTGGCCGTGGCGATCCTGCAATTCCCCCTCTGGTTGGCCTTCGCCGCCGGGCCCGATGAGATCGCCCGGGAAGAGGAGCCCTACTGACCCCTCCAGTCCCTGTCCGCATCCCCAGGCCCCCCGACCATCCCCTGACCATGTCTTTGTTTCTGGCCCTGCCCGTTCTCTGCGCCGGCTATCTCCTGGGCTCAATCCCCAGCGGTTACCTGGCCGGCCGCTGGCTTGCCAACCTCGACATTCGCCAACAGGGTTCCGGCTCCACCGGCGCCACCAATGTGCTGCGGGTTCTGGGGAAAGGACCTGCCCTGGCGGTGTTTCTCATTGATGTTCTCAAGGGCACGGCGGCGGTGCAGCTGGCCAAGCTGCTGCTTGAGGCCCCTGGGACGGGCAGCGTCAACTGGAGCGTTGACACCGTTGTGGTGCTGACGGGGCTGGCGGCCCTCGCCGGCCACATCTGGCCGGTGTGGCTGGGCTGGAAAGGCGGCAAGGCGGTGGCCACGGGCCTTGGGATGCTGCTCGGCCTTACCTGGCCGGTGGGGCTGGCCTGCTTCGGGCTGTTCCTGACCATGCTGAGCCTCAGCCGGATCGTCTCGCTCTCCAGCATCGTTGCCGCCCTGGCCCTACCGGTGCTGATGCTGTTGTCGTTCCAGAGCAGCGACACCGGACTGCGGCCGGCCTATCTCGCTCTGGCCCTGCTCACCACCGTGCTGGTGGTCTGGCGCCACCGCAGCAATGTGCAACGACTGCTCGCCGGCACCGAGCCACACCTGGGGGCCAAGAAAGGCTGAGGAGCCTGTTCAGGCAAGGGCTCGACTGCGTTCCGCCGCGGCCAGCACCGCTTCCAGAAGAGCC
>CAIXOZ010000021.1 GCA_903921295.1 uncultured cyanobacterium
AGCAGCTGAACCTGCGGCGAGGTCAACCGCGTCAGACGCGCCACCCGCAGGGGCCCGCGGGCCTCGAGCACGCGACCATCGCTCGCGAAAACGGTCATCTGCATCATCGGGGAACCGTTGACGCCGAGCACGAGGGAATGGCCGGGGGGAACCCGGATCGCGAACAGGCGGGCCCCACCCGGAGGCACATCAGCCGAGAGGACCCTGGCCTCCCGGGGCACGGCCGCCACCGTGGTCAGCTGCAGCGCATCAAGGCTGGTCAATGCCGCCGCCAGCCAGAGCTGACGCAGCGGTTCAGGGGGAATGTCCTGATCAGGGCGCCCGGGCAGCAGGTTGCGCGCTGAGGCCGAAACGAGCTGACGCAGCACCGCCTCGCTCAGCCCCTGGGCCGAAAGGCGGCTCTGGCGGCTGGTCCAGTCGGCGATCGAGAGACTGCCCAGGCGTTGACGGATCGCCAGGGGCAGGGGCTCGACCCGGGCCAGCCAGTCCTCGGCCAGCTCATTCCAGAGGCGACGCAGGGGAGCATCGGCGGCACTCTCGTCAGGCAGCCGGCCGTTGCGCTCGGGATACTGGGCCAGAAGGCTGCCATCGACGAGCCGCAGGAACCAGCCCCGATCGATCTGCAGGGCCCGCAGACGGCTGAGAAGCTGCTGACGCTGATCGATTTCCACCGCCGGCAGGCTGCCACCGGCGCGGACGTCAGCCTCAGTGGTGGCTGGCGGTGCACTCCCCCGGGTCAACCACCATCCACCGAGGGCGGTGCCGACCAGGAGCGACATCGCCAGGGCGATCAGGACAGGAGCCAGACCGGCCTCGGCCGCTTCCTCCTGTTCCTGCCGCCGCCGTCGTGACGACAGACCAGGACGACCCTGCGCAGGCTTCACGGCCGGATCCTGGGCAGCGCCGGACGGCACGGCAGGGTCCGAGGTGGCGGACTCCGGCGCGGGCGCTGATGGCGACAGGGCCCCGATCGGGGTCGAGGGCGCTCCCAGGGCACTGGCCTCCGGCGGCGTGATCAGCAGCACCGTGCGATCGGCGCGGGGCACCGGACCGATCGCATCCGGCATCGGCAGGGCCTGACAGGCCGTCAGGGCAGCGGCGGCACTGGCGAAGCGCTGGACAGGATCGCGGCTGAGCAGGCGGGCCAGCAGGGCCCCAAGGCCGGTGGCAGGATCGAAGTCTGGAGGCCAGCGCCACTCCATCGTCAAGGGATCGAGGAGCGCCTCCGGGGGATCGCCGCTGAGCAGCACCAGCGCCGTCACCCCCAGGGCATGCAGATCCATCCAGGACGCCGGCGGCTCGCCCGCCAGAGCCTCCGGCGGGGCGTAGCCCGGGGTCAGACCCTCCAGGCGCAGCGAAGCGGGCTCCGCTGCCCTGGAGAGGTCCTGCACCAGCCCGAAATCAAGAAGCACCGGCAGACCATCCCGATCCCTGCGCAGCAGATTGGCCGGAGTGAGATCGCCATGGAGCAGATCCTGGTGATGCAGAACCACAAGCACCGGCAGGAGCTGGCGGAGCAGCAGCAGCACCTCTCCAGCGCTGAACACCAGCTGCCGCCCGGCGCGGGCCGCCAGCAGGTCGGCGAAGGTGCGTCCCCCCTGCCAGTCGCGCACCAGCCAGAGGTCAGCGCCGGCCTCGATCAATCCCCCGAAACGGGGCACCTGTGGATGGAGCAGGGCCTGCAGGCGTCCGGCCAGGGCACGCAGCTGCTGCTGGCGGGGACCGGGAGGCAGCTGACGCAGGGCCACCGGCGCCTCCTCGGCGAGCAGATCAGTGCCCCGCCACAGGGAACCCTGAGAGCCTTCGGCCAGGCGCGTCTCCAGTCGATAGCGCTCTGCCAGAACCTGACCGGGAGTGGCGGAACCGGCCATCAGCTCAGGGGCTGCAGCTGGGGGCGCCGGGGCTGGCGCAGCCCCCGCGACTGCAGCCAGTCGGCGTCGTAAAGCCTGGAGCGGTAACGATCACCGCTGTCGCAGAGCACCGTGACGATCGTGTGTCCGGGGCCCATCCGGCGGGCGGTCTCGACCGCGGCAGCAACGTTGATGCCCACGGAGCCCCCCAGAAACAGGCCCTCATCCCAGAGCAGGGAATAGATGGTGTCCAGGGCGGTCTGGTCGTCGATGCGCACGGCGTCATCCACCGGCGCCCCCTCCATGTTGGCGGTGAGGCGACTGTTGCCGATCCCTTCGGTGATCGAGGAGCCGCTGCTGCTGAACGTGCCGTTGATCGCCCAGTCGTAGAGAGCGCTTCCATGGGGATCGGCGAGCACACAGCGAATGCCGGGATGGCGCTCCTTCAGGAACAGGGCCACGCCGGCGTAGGTGCCGCCGGTGCCGGTGGCAGCCACCCAGGCATCCACCCGGCCCTCGGTCTGTTCCCAGATCTCGGGGCCCGTGCTCGCGTAATGCGCGCGGCGATTGGCGAGATTGTCGAATTGATTGGCCCAGAGGGCCCCAGGGGTTTCGGCGGCGATCGTGCCGGAGCGGCGCACGTAATTGCCAGGATCCTTGTAGGGCACGGCCGGCACGGTCAGCACCTCGGCGCCGAGGCTGCGCAGCAGGCCGATCTTCTCGGCCGATTGGGTGTCGGGAATGACGATCTGACAGCGGTAACCCCTGGCATTGCAGAGGTGGGCCAGACCGATGCCGGTGTTGCCGGCAGTGCCCTCCACCACCAGGCCACCGGGCGCCAGCCGACCGTCCTGTTCGGCCTCCAGAAGGATGCCCAGGGCGGCGCGGTCCTTGACCGAACCGCCGGGATTCATGAATTCGGCCTTGCCGAGGATGGTGCAGCCCGTGAGCTCACTCAGGGCCCGGAGTCTGATCAACGGCGTCCTGCCGACGGCGCCGACGAACCCGTGGGTGATGCCGCCCATGGCGCTGGCCTGACCTGCGAAGACAACAATGCGGCGATCGTAACGGCGATCGACGGCGCCGCCGATTGTTGATGATTCCTAAGGTCAGCCCAGCCCCGCAGCCCCGGATGAGCGTCAGCGTCGAACACCGTGTCGCCACGCTGGCCGAACGCCTGCAGTCGGTCCGGACCGCCAGCGAACAGCTGATCGCGACCCTGGAACCGGAAGACCTGGGGCTGCAGGGGATGGCGGACGCCAGCCCGCCCAAATGGCATCTGGCCCACACCACCTGGTTCTTCGAGGAGTTCCTGCTGCGCCGGGCCGACTTGGCCCCGCTGGTTCCCGCCCACATCGGTGCCGAACCGGGCTGGAGCTATCTCTTCAATTCCTATTACGACGCCGTTGGCCCGCGCCATCCAAGGCCGCAACGGGGACTGCTGAGCCGGCCGACGATCGCCCAGATCCTGGCCTGGCGGCAACGGGTCGACCGCTCCCTCGCCGCGCTGCTGGTCCACCCGGAGCTGACCGCCTGGGACAAGCCGGGCGATGGAGCGCTGACGGTGACCGAACTGATCGAACTGGGGCTTCAGCACGAGCAGCAACACCAGGAATTGCTGCTGATGGACCTGCTCGACGGCTTCAACCGCAACCCGGTCGCCCCGGTCTATCGCGACGACGGGGAGGGACCCGAACCGCTGTTTCAGGAACGGTCTGCGGCGACACACCAACCCTGCCGCTGGCTGCACTGGACCGGGGAGCAGGGCGAAGGGGGCGTGGTCAGCATCGGCCGCACCGTCGTCCGCCACGGCCCCTTCCAGTTCGACAACGAGGGGCCGGCCCACCGGGTCTGGCTGGAGCCCTTTGCGATCGCCAGCCGCCTGGTGACCAACGCCGACTACGCCGCCTTCATCGCCGATGGCGGCTATCGGCGGCCGGAGCTGTGGATGAGCGAAGGCTGGGCCCTCTGTCAGGCCCAGGGCTGGCAGGCACCGCGCTACTGGCGGCACCCCGGACTGGAGTTCACCCTGGCGGGGCTGCAGGCGCGGCACCCTGAGGCACCGGTGCGCCACCTGAGCTGGTTCGAGGCCGATGCCTATGCCCGCTGGGCAGGGGCCCGCCTGCCCAGCGAAGCGGAGTGGGAGACCGCCCGAGGCCACTTCCAGTCCGATCTGGAGCAGGCCTTCGGACTGCTCTGGCAATGGACCGCCAGCCCCTACCGCCCCTACCCGGGCTTTGAGGCCGCCGCCGGTGCCGTGGGTGAATACAACGGCAAGTTCATGTCCTCCCAGTTCGTGCTTCGCGGCAGTGCCTTCCTGACCCCCGCCGACCACGAACGGCCGACCTACCGCAACTTCTTCCCGCCGGCGAGTCGCTGGATGGCCGCAGGCCTGCGTCTGGCCCGTGATCCCCACCGATCGGCTCCGGAGCTGAGGCCATGACCGGCACCGACCGCAGCACCGGATCCAGCACCGCCCAGTCCTCGGACACCACCACCGCCATTGCCTCTGCCACGGTCCAGGTCGCCCACACGGCGCACCCGGGCACCGCGGAACCGGTCCCGGCCTTCCTGGACCTGCACCCCACGCCCGCGGATCTGGTCCGTCTGGTGCGCGATGGCCTCCGCAGCCAACCGAAGCAACTGCCCGCCTGGCTGCTCTACGACCAGGAAGGCTCCCGGCTGTTTGAGCGGATCTGCGAGCAGCCCGAATACAGCCTCACCCGCACCGAAACCGCCCTGCTCCGACGCGAGGCCGGGGCGATCGCCGCCGCACTCGGCCCTGGCGTGGTGCTGGTGGAATTCGGTGCCGGCAATGCCCGCAAGGTCGGCCCCCTGTTGCAGGCCCTGCAGCCCCAGGCCTACGCCGCCCTCGACATCAGCCGTGAGCACCTGGCGCAGGCCTGTGCAGCGCTGCGACCGGCTTACCCCGCGACGCCGGTGCTTGGGATCTGCTGCGACTACAGCGCCATGGACACCCTGCCGCTGCATCCCTGGCTGCAGGGGCGGCGGGTTGGCTTCTACCCCGGCAGCTCGATCGGAAATTTCAGTCCCGCAGACGCTGAGACGCTGCTGCGGCAGTTCGCCCGCCTGCTCGGCCGCGATGGCCAGCTGCTGATCGGCATCGACCAACCGAAAGCCGTGACGCGGCTGGAGGCGGCCTACAACGATGCCGCCGGCTACTCCGCCGCCTTTGCCCTCAACCTCCTGCACCGGCTGAACCGCGATCTGGATGGCGACTTCAATCCCGAGGCCTTCCGCTACCGGGCCCGCTGGCAGGCCGAGCACAGCCGCATCGAAATGGCCCTGGTGAGCAAACGCCACCAGACGGTTCATCTCCAGGGTGAACCCTGGAGCTTCAATCAGGAGGAAGCCCTGATCAGTGAATACAGCGTCAAATACAACCGCGAGGCCTTCGTGGCCCTGGCGGCCCGGGCGGGCTGGCAAGCGCGCCGGCACTGGGCGGATCCCGATGGGGACCTCGGCCTGCACTGGCTGGTGCAGGCAGACTGAGTGCAGGCCACCGCAGACCACGATGGGACGGGAAGAACAACGCCAGGCGATGCGTCGCACCCGCGAGGAGCTGATCGCCCAGCTGCAGGAGCTCTACCAACAGGCCTTCGAACGGATCAGCCAGGAGGACCTCGGCGAGGGGGCGATCGCCCGCCTGACCCAACTGCTGCTGCGCTCCCGGGAGGCGGCGATCACTCCCCTGGAGGAGGAGATTGAGGCGCCCCTGATCACCCGCGCCCCGGGCGAGGCATGAGCAGCGCCTGGTTCGAGGACCTTGAGCAGCAGCTGAACGCCCGGCTGGAACGTTTTCTGGCCGACAATCCCGACCAGGAGGCGATGCTGCAGGAACAGGAGCAGGTTGAACGGCGACGCGACCTGGCGGAGCGGCGCCTGCAGCTGCAGCAGCAGGCGGAACGGGAACGGCAGACCCTGTTGCATCTGGCCGAGGAAATCCGCCAGTGGCAAGCGCGGATCACGCGGGCGCGTGCCGCCGGCGCCGACGATCTCGCCGCCCGTGCAGACGCCCACCTGGCCAGCCTGATGGACCGGGGACGCCTGGCCTGGGACCAGCTCGGGCGCATCGGTCAGAGCTGGGAAGCCGTGAACCAGGAACTGGATCAGCTGCGGGCGCAGCAAGGGCAGACGCGGGGACGCAGCAGCGGCGGCACCGTTGAACTTGAGCGAGAGTGGGCTGACTTTGAGGCGAGGCAGGAGCTGGAGCAGCTACGGCGGCGTCAGAGCTGAGATCTGGTGACAGGAGCCTGAGCGCGAGCAGCCTGCTGGCGCAACGGACCGTTCGCAAGTCAGGCGCTGCGTCGGCACCAGGGTGTGCTCAGCCCTTGGGTGCCGGGGGAACGAGGCTCACCCCTTCGGGTGGCGGTGTGGGATCGGGATCGGCGATCAGCATGTGCTGGAGCACGATCTCAGGGCGTTCGCTGTCGCGCCAGCGAATCCGGTAGGCGGGCATCTTGGTGCCCCGGCTGGTGGTCTGCTCCACCGGCTCCATGACCCAACCACGGCGGGAACGCCCCTGGGGGTTGCGCTTCACCACCGCGTCCGCATGCTTGAAGCGGAAACCGACGCGCTCACCGCTCATGGGTTGGGAAACTTTGCCTACGTGAGTCCAGTATCTCACTGCACCGGTTCCGGAGCCGAACTTCAGCGCACGCTCGGTTCAGACCTCGGTCCTGGGCTCAGGCCGCAACAGGGGGAACGCAATCACATCCCGGATGGAGGCGCTGTCGGTGAGCAGCATCGCCAGCCGATCGATGCCGATGCCGAGACCGCCGGTGGGGGGCATGCCCACCTCAAGGGCCTGGAGGAAGTCCTCGTCCACCCCCTGAGCCTCCAGATCGCCGGCAGCCCGCCGTTCCTGCTGCTGTTCGAGCCGCTTCCGCTGATCAACCGGATCGATCAGCTCACTGAAGGCATTGGCGGTTTCACGGCCGACGATGAAGAGTTCAAAGCGCTCAACCATCCCGGGCTTGCTGCGGTGAGCCCGGGCCAGCGGCGAATTCTCCACCGGGTAATCGATCACGAAGGTGGGCTGAATCAGATCGGCCTCCACCCGCTGCTCAAACGCCTCCACCAAGAGCCGTCCAATCGAATCGGCCAGAGCCGGCACCTCCAGGCCCCGGGCTTCCATCGCCGCCGCCGCCTGGTCACGGCTGCTGAAGCTCGTGAAGTCGAGGCCCGTGGCCTCCTCCACCAGCTCATGCATCGTCGCCCGGCGCCAGGGGGGAGTGAGGTCGATCGCCGTGCCCTGGTAGGTGAGGCGGGTGTCTCCGCACACCTGCTGGCTGACATGGGCGATCAGCTGCTCGGTCAGGGCCATCATGGCCACGTAATCGGCATAGGCCTGATACACCTCCACGGAGGTGAATTCAGGGTTGTGGCGGGTGCTGACGCCTTCGTTGCGGAAGATCCGACCGAGCTCGTAGACCCGCTCAAACCCACCCACCACAAGACGCTTCAGGTGCAGCTCGGTGGCGATCCGCAGGGTCAGGGGCAGATCCAGGGCGTTGTGGTGCGTCTCGAAGGGGCGGGCATCAGCACCGCCGGGAACCGACTGCAGCACCGGGGTCTCGATCTCCAGAAAGCCCCGCTCATCGAGCCAGCGGCGGATGGCACTGACAAGCACGGCACGACGCCGGAAGGTCTCCCGGGTGTCGGGCGACACGATCAGATCGAGATGGCGCTGACGGTAGCGCTTCTCGACATCGGCCAGACCATGCCACTTGTCGGGCAGGGGTTGCAGGCTCTTGCTGAGCATCTGCCAGCGCTTCACCTTCACCGACAGCTCGCCGCGATCGGTGCGGCGCAGGGAACCCTCAACACCGATCCAGTCGCCGGCATCCACAAGGGTGGTGAGCTGACTGAAGGCCTCAGGCTGGTCCGGCAGCGAGGCCTCCAGGGTGGCCTTCTCCAGATAGAGCTGGATCGGCCCGGTCTCATCGGTGAGCGTGAAGAAGGCGAGTTTGCCCATCACCCGACGGGTCATCACCCGGCCAGCCACCGCCACGGTCAGATCCCGCTCCTCACCGTTCGGCAGGTCGGCATGGGCCAGCTGAAGCTCGCCGTGGCGATGGCTGGGGGCAAAGCCCAGGGCATAGGGTCCCTGCCCCAGCTCCGCCAGGGTGCGGGCTTTCTCCAGGCGGGTCTCGCGCAGCTCTGACAAGGCAGCGGTGGTCTCAGCTCGGAGCCATCCTGCAGGAGCACCCGACCCGGCCGACCGCACCGGGGCCCGGCCGTGCCGCAGGCGCCCTCAGACGGCTGCCGAACTCAGGGCCGGATCGCCGAGGCGCTGGGAGGCGTAGCCGGTGCCACGCACCGTCAGGATCAGCTCCGGATTGCGGGGATCGGGCTCAAGCTTGCCCCGCAGACGCGCCACGTACACGTCCACGACCCGCAGGTCGGCGGCACGGCGCGGCGGGTAGCCCCAGAGC
>CAIXOZ010000022.1 GCA_903921295.1 uncultured cyanobacterium
CAGCCGCACCGATCCGCCTGATCCGGCACTCCCCCCTGGCTCTGCGCCTGCGCCTGCGTCTCGGCGCCCTGCAGGCCCTGCTCGACGCCCACAGCTTCTGGGCGGGCGGGCGTAGCCCCCAGGCCCTGCACCGGATGCTGGGAGGCAGCCAGGCGGTGGTCAGCGCCTGGCTCGGCACGGAGCTGGTGGGTTTCGGCCGGGCGACCAGCGACGGTGTCTTCCGGGCCGTGCTCTGGGATGTGGTGGTTGCGGAACCGCTGCAGGGCCAGGGCCTGGGACGGCGGATCGTCGAAAGCCTCCTGGCCCATCGTCAGGTGGGCCAGGCGGAACGGGTGTACCTGATGACCACCAACAGCGCCGGCTTCTACCAGAGGCTCGGCTTCGAGGAGGACCACGGCCAGCACCTGCTGCTCAAGGGTCGCTGAGGCCAGGGCCAGACCGAGGCGCGGCCAATGGCGTGACACAGGGATTGACGGAAACGCCTCAGGCCGGCCGGGGCATCCCTGAGGCTGACCTGCAGCCGCTGAGGCCAGGGACTTCCGTCGGGGGCACCCGATAGGGCATGATGGTGTGGTCGGCGACAAGGCCGGCGGAGGAAGCGGTGCCAACCGCGACTTCAGAGCGCTTTTCGTGCTCCATGCGGATGTAGCTCAGTGGTAGAGCATCTCCTTGCCAAGGAGAGGGTCGAGAGTTCGAATCTCTTCATCCGCTTGATTCCTTACCTGTTGAAACGTTCAACGGTCGTGTTGGTCAGCCGATTCCCGGGTTCCTGACCACAGCCTGGGAAACCGCAAAGTGACGGGACCCTCTGCTGTCCCACGATCGGCACGGGAAGTGGTCGACACGGAAGCTTGTCGACACCAGAAGCACACGTCGCCAGAGCGGAACCCTGAGGCCTGGACGCCCCCTGACCGGGCCCGACCATGGCGATGGCCTGGGCCAGGGAACGTCATTCACGGCCCCGTGTCCATCACAGAGCCTCTGTTGCTCCCAGAACAGCCTCAGCGGCTCTGCTGCCAGGAGCGGTTTGCCGCACGACACGGAGCCATTGCGATCACCGCCCCAGCCGCTGGCGCCGGAGAGGAGGGCAGCCGCTCAGGGAAGGGCCGCCATCAGGCTGCCCATCTCCAAAGCCTCGAGGGCGTAGCTCCAGCCAAGGTTGGACTTGATGCCGGCCCGCTCGAGCGCCTGTTGGAGGGTGTCCGTGGTCAGAACACCGAAGATCACGGGAACGCCGGTCTGGCGGGAGACCGCAGCGACCCCCTTGCTCACTTCGGAGACGACAACGTCGAAATGGGGAGTATCCCCGCGGATCACAGCCCCGAGCGTGATCACCACCTGGTAGCGACCGCTGGCAGCGAGACGCTGGGCGACCAGAGGGATCTCAAAGCTTCCCGGCACCCAGGCCAGATCCAGCTGCTGGCTGGACTCAGAAGTGTCAATGCCGTGGCGCGCCAGGCCATCGAGGCAGGCAGCCAGGAGCTTGCCGGTCACCAGGTCGTTGAACCTGGCGACGACGATGGCAATGGAAAGACCTGAGACGTTGGTGAAACGTCCTTCGAAAACCGTCAAAGGGTTCAGACCACGAAGAAACTCATGCCCCAGTTGAGCAGCACCAGGGCCACCCAGGCCAGGCCACCCAGCAGGATCAGGCGATTGGAACGGCCGCTGTCCTCATTGCTGGCGTACAGAACGGGCACAGCCACGATCAGCGCGAAGGAGAGCACAACCAGGGCCAGAACGGTCAGGGTGTTGAGGATGGTCATGGATCAGCGACGATCAGCGACTGGTTGGGCCGGACCGGGCTCCAGCCCGTTGCGGTCAGTGCGGGGATTCTCACACGTCCGCCGGGGCCGCCCCGGACGCCGGGACGGTTCCTTCACATGTTGTCGGGCAGGCGCCTCCGGGACCGGTGGATCGCCGGCGCTGGCTGACAGCCCCGTCCCGGCCCCTACGATCGGTGGCCCAAGTTCAGGTGATGCGCGTGGTCGCGGCCCCCGACCTGACCCCGGAGCAGGGACCGGCCGTGCAGGGGAGCCTGTTCGGCGATCTCGATCCCACCCCGATCCGGAAGGACGGCGAACGCGGCGGGCAGAGGGCAGGCGTCCGGAAAACGACCGCCGAAGCCCCCCCCGAACCCACCCTGCAACGGGACGCCCTGCTGGCCGATGCCCAGGCCAGGCCGCGGGCACGGCGTGAGGAGGGCAGCCATGCCAGTGGCGGAAGCGACGACAGCGACCTTGAGGCCGCCCCCTCCGGTGACGACGAGCTACCGCCCTGGCATCACCACAGTCTGGTGGCCCCTGAGCAGCTGACGCCGATGCTCCGCCACTACGTGGAGCTCAAACGCGCCCATCCTCAGCGGGTGCTGCTCTACCGACTCGGCGACTTCTTCGAGTGCTTCTTCGAAGATGCGATCACCCTGTCAAGGCTGCTGGAGCTGACCCTCACCGGCAAGGACGCCGGCAAGGAGATCGGCCGGGTGCCGATGGCCGGCATTCCCCACCACGCAGCCGAGCGCTACTGCAGCGATCTGGTCAGGCGCGGCCTGAGTGTCGCCCTCTGCGACCAGCTCGAAGCAACCGCCAGCAAGGGCAATCTGCTTCGCCGTGACATCACCCGCATCCTCACCCCGGGCACCGTGCTGGAGGACGGGATGCTGGCGGCGCGACGCAACAACTGGCTCTGCGCCGTGGTGCTCGATGGCAGCCGCTGGGGCCTGGCGGTGGCCGATGTGAGCACCGGCGATTTCCGGGTCAGCGAACAGGACGGTCACGACCGGCTGCATCAGGAACTGCTCCAGCGCGAGGCGGCAGAAGTGCTCTGGCCCGCAGCCGCCGACGACCAGGAGTCCGGACCTCGGCCGCCCTGGTGCCCTGAGGCCCTGCACCTGACACGCCTGGCCCGTACTCCCTTCGAGACCCCGGAAGCACGGGCCACACTGCTCGAACGCTTCCGCCTCGCCAGCCTGGATGGCCTCGGCCTCGGGGACGTTCCCCTGGCCCTGCGGGCCGCTGGCGGCCTGGTGCGCTACCTCGATGACACCCAACCCAGCCCGGAGACTGACGCCAGCGGCGGCGGTGCCGGCGACGGCAAGGAAGCCCGCAGGCAGACCCAGAGCCGGGCGGCGGCACGGCTGGCCTCGATCCCGCTCGACCCCCCCACCACCTGGCATGCCGGCGACCACCTGGTGCTCGATGCCCAGACCCGACGCAACCTGGAGCTGACCCGCACCCAGATGGGAGGGGTGCTGCCGGGATCCCTGCTGTGGGCGATCGATCGCACGGCCACCGCGATGGGTGGTCGCTGCCTGCGGCGCTGGATCGAAGCCCCGCTCGTGCAACGCGAGGCGATCCTGGAACGCCAGAACGCCGTCAGCGAGCTGGTCGAGCACAGCGGCCTGCGGCGCAGCCTGCGGCGCCTGCTCCGGCCGATGGGGGATCTGGAGCGGCTGGCCGGTCGGGCCGGTGCCGGCAGCGCCTCCGCCCGCGATCTGGTGAGCCTGGCCGATGGCCTCGAGCGCCTGCCGCAGCTGGCGGGTCTGTTGGCCAACTGCGTCAGCGTGCCCCTGCGGGCCCTGGCCCGCCCCTGGCCCGACCTGGACGCCCTGGCCTCCCTGCTGCGTCACACCCTGCTGGAGACCCCACCGCTCTCCCTCACCGAAGGCGATCTGATCCACGACGGCGTGGATGGCGAGCTGGATGGCCTGCGCAACAGCCTCGACGATCAGCAGGCCTGGCTCAACGGCCAGGAGGCCCTGGAACGCCAGGCCAGCGGCAATCCCAATCTGCGGCTGCAGTACCACCGCACCTTCGGGTATTTCCTGGCCGTCAGCCGAGCCCGGGCCGGTCAGGTGCCCGAGCACTGGATCCGGCGCCAGACCCTGGCCAATGAGGAGCGCTTCATCACCCCGGAGCTCAAGAACCGCGAAGGCCGGATCCTCCAGCTGCGGGCACGCACCGCCCAGCGGGAATATGAGTTGTTCTGCCAGTTGCGTCGCCAGGTGGGTGACCAGGCCGGGGCGATCCGCCAGGCCGCCCGACTGGTGGCCGATCTCGATGCTCTGGCCTCCCTGGCCGAGGTGGCCGCCACCGCCGGCTACTGCGCCCCGGAGATCTGCGAAGGGCGTGAACTGACGATCAACGACGGCCGCCATCCGGTGGTCGAACAGCTGCTGGTTGACAGCCCCTTCACCGCCAACAGCATCGCCCTGGGATCCGGGGAAGGCTCCGACGGCAGCGGCGGCGGTCCGGATCTGCTGGTGCTCACCGGCCCCAATGCCAGCGGCAAAAGCTGCTACCTGCGCCAGACCGGGCTGCTGCAGCTCCTGGCCCAGATCGGCAGCTGGATTCCAGCCCGATCGGCCCGCCTGGGCATCGCTGATCGGATCTTCACCCGGGTCGGAGCCGTCGACGACCTGGCCACAGGACAGTCGACCTTCATGGTGGAGATGGCCGAAACCGCCAACATCCTTCACCACGCCAGCGATCGCTCCCTGGTGCTCCTCGACGAGATCGGCCGGGGCACGGCCACCTTCGATGGTCTGGCCATCGCCTGGGCCGTGGCCGAACACCTGGCGAGCGGAATCCGGGCGCGGGCGGTGTTCGCCACCCATTACCACGAGCTCAATGAGCTGGCGGACCTGCTGCCGAACGTGGCCAATGCGCAGGTGCTGGTCGAGGAAACGGGCCACGACCTGCTGTTTCTGCATCGGGTCGTGGCTGGTGGTGCCAGCCGCAGCTACGGCCTGGAGGCTGCCCGACTGGCGGGCGTGCCGGCGCAGGTGGTGCAGCGCGCTCACCAGGTCCTCGATCGGATCGAAGCCAACAGCCATGTGGCCGTGGGCCTGGAACGCCCCGACGCGAGGCTGTCGGCTGGGAAGGTCGCCTGAACTCAGGCCTCGGCACAGCCCAGCCAGGCGCGGCGCAGCAGGGCATTGACGGCAGCGGCCACCAGCCCGGCGCCTCCCCGGCTGCCCTCGAGGCGGATCTGGGGCAGGGAGCTGTCGGCCAGATGGCGCTTGCTCTCGGCCACACCCACGAATCCCACCGGCATCCCGATCACAAGATCCGGGGCCCGCAGGCCGGAGCGCCCGACCCGATCCAGCAACAACTCCAGCGCGGTGGGGGCACTGCCGATCAGCACCACCAGCGGCGGCGCATTGTCGCCGCCACAGAGCGCCGCCAGGGCCCGCTCCATGCCATCGGCAGCCCGGGTTCCGCCTGGGGACGCCTGGGGGGGAGCCCAGTCGAGCACACTGCAGACACGGTTGCCGAAGGTGCGGCGGGCCATCGGCGCCACCGCCGCAGCGGCCATGGCGGTGTCGGTGAGAATCACTCCACCGGCAGCCAGGGCCTCCAGGCCCCGCTCACAGGCCCCATCGCTGAAGCGCAGCAACGAGGCCAGGCTGAGATCGCCACTGCTGTGCACCAGCCGCTCCAACACCTCCGCCTGCAAAGGGTCGAGGCCTGTCTCACCGAGCCAGCCCCGGATCAGGCGCATGCTCTCGCTGAAGATCGGGTGGTCGAAACCGATGTCCGGAGCCGCCACCCCAACGGCCCCAGGGGCGTCCCCGTCGCTCCGATCCATCCCGTCACCGCCCGGATGCCGCCACCAGCCTATGGAGCCCAGGGCAGACTCCTGGATGCCCGTCGATGCCACGGCCAGGGTCCATGCCGGTCCATCTCTTCTGGGGCGATGACAGCGCCGGCCGCGAAAGGGCCGTGGACGCTCTGATCGAGACCCTGGTGGATCCGCTCTGGAGCAGCCTCAACCTCAGCCGCCTCGATGGCAACGATCAGGAACAGGCGGGTCGGGCCCTTGAGGAGGCACGAACACCTCCGTTCGGAGGCGGCGCCCGCCTGGTGCTGCTGCAACGCAGTCCCTTCTGCGAGAAGTGCCCGGCGGAACTCGCCAGTCAGCTGGAAGCGAGCCTGCCGCTGATCAGCGCCGACACCCACCTGGTGCTGGTGAGCGTCGGCAAACCTGATGCCCGCCTGCGCTCCACCAAAGCGCTGCGGGCCGTGGCCGAGGAGCGCAGTTTCGCGCTGCCGGCGATCTGGGATGGAGCCGGTCAGGTGGAGCTCGTGCAGCGAACCGCCCAGGAGATGAATCTGCGTCTCGATCGGGCCGCCGCCGTCGCCCTGGCCGACGCGATCGGCAGTGACAGCACCCGCCTCAGCAGCGAACTGGACAAGCTCTCGCTCTATGTCGGGGAGGGGCCGATCACGGCGGCCGCCGTGGAGGCCCTGATCCACAGCCAGAGCACCAGCAGCCTCCAGGTGGGCGATGCCCTGCTCGATGGCCGCCTGGGGGATGCCCTCGCCCTGATCGACACACTCCTGAACGCCAATGAACCGGCGCTGCGCATCGTTGCCGCCCTGACCAGTCAGGTTCGGGGGCTGCTCTGGGTCGGCCTGCTTGAGCGCAGTGGTGAGCAGGACGTCAATGTGATCGCCAAAGCGGCAGGGATCGGCAATCCAAAGCGGATCTATGTGCTGCGCAAACAGATCCGGGGCCGTTCCGCCGCCACCTTTCTCACCCTGCTCAGCCAGCTGCTGGAGGTCGAAGCGTCCCTGAAGCGCGGCGTTGAAGCCGGCGATGCCTTCCGCGATGGCCTGCTCACGGCTCCGGGCTGAACCGGTGCCTGCGGGGAGCCCAGACGGATAATCAGCGGAACTCATCCAACACCCGCTGGCATGGCCCTGCTGGTTCAGAAATTCGGGGGCACCTCCGTCGCCGACGTGCAGCGGATTCAGGCCGTGGCCCGGCGGATCGCCGCCAGTCGCGATGCCGGCCATGACCTGGTGGTGGTCGTCTCGGCCATGGGCCATACCACCGATGAACTGACCGGGCTGGCGCGGGCGATCAGCAGTGACCCCCCGCAACGGGAGATGGACATGCTCCTCGCCACCGGGGAGCAGGTCTCGATCGCCCTGCTGTCGATGGCCCTGCACGCGATCGGGGTGGCCGCCGTCTCGATGACGGGCCCCCAGGTCGGCATTGTCACCGAATCCGCCCATGGCCGGGCCAGGATCCTGGAGGTGCGCACCGATCGGCTGCGCCGCCGCCTGGGCGAGGGTCAGGTGGTCGTGGTGGCCGGCTTCCAGGGCACCAGCAGCGGCAGTGGTGGCACCCCGGAGATCACCACGCTCGGCCGTGGCGGCTCCGACACCTCAGCCGTGGCCCTGGCGGCGGCCCTCGGGGCCGATGCCTGCGAGATCTACACCGATGTGCCTGGGGTTCTGACCACCGATCCGCGTCGGGTGGTCGATGCCCAGTTGATGGAGACGGTGAGCTGCGACGAAATGCTGGAGCTGGCCAGCCTCGGGGCTGCGGTGCTTCACCCCAGGGCCGTGGAAATCGCCCGCAACTACGGCGTACCACTGGTGGTGCGCTCCAGCTGGAGCGAGGAGCCGGGCACGCGTCTGACGAGCAACCATGGGCGGCCGATCGGCAACGAAGGGCTGGAGCTCGGCAAACCGGTCGACGGCGCTGAGCTGGAAACCGGTCAGGCTGTGCTCGCCCTTTCCCATGTCCCCGACCAGCCGGGCGTGGCGGCGGATCTGTTCGAGGCGCTCGGGGCTGAGGGGCTGAATGTGGATCTGATCGTGCAGGCCACCCACGAAGGCAGCAGCAATGACATCGCCTTCACCCTGGATGAGGCCCAGCTGCCGGAGGCCCGCCGGACCTGCGAGGCGCTCCTGGCGACGATGGGCGCGGAAGGGGCCCACCTCAAGGCCGAGGCCGGCATGGCCAAACTGAGCATCTCAGGGGCGGGGATCATGGGTCGGCCCGGCATCGCCGCCCGCCTGTTCGACACCCTGGCCCGCGGTGGCATCAATGTGCGCATGATCGCCACCAGCGAAGTGAAAGTGAGCTGCCTGGTGGCCGGTGATCAGGGCAACAAAGCCCTGAGGGCCGCCGCCGAGGTGTTCGAACTCGCCGATCACCAGCTCCGGCACAACCCGCAACCGGCCGCCCTCGGCGAACCCGCCGTCCGCGGCGTGGCCCTCGACCGCGATCAGGCCCAGGTGACCGTGCGCCAGCTGCCGGACCGACCGGGCACGGCAGCTGCGGTCTGCCGGGCGCTGGCGGAAAACAACATCAGCCTCGATGCGATCGTGCAATCGGAGCGCACCCATGGCAGCGGCGACAACCTCAGCCGCGACCTCAGCTTCACCCTGCGCCGCGATGATCTGCAACGGGCCCAACAGGCCCTGGCCACGCTGCTCGGTCAATGGCCGGGCGCCCGGTTTGAGCAGGGGGCTGCGATCGCCCGCATCAGCGCCGTCGGCGCCGGCATGCCCACCACGCCGGGAACGGCAGCGCGGATGTTCCGGGCTCTGGCGGCAGCGGCGATCAACATCGAAATGATCGCCACCAGTGAAATCCGCACCAGCTGCGTCGTCGCGGAAGACGACGGCCTCCAGGCCCTTCAGGTGGTGCATGCCGCCTTCGGCCTCGGCGGCACGGCCATGCATCGTGCCGAGGGCACAGAAGCGCCGGTGTGAATGAGGAGGCCTCAGGCCTTCCCCACCAGCTTCTGGCGCAGCGTCTTGATGCGGTCGCGCAGGGAGGCGGCCTCCTCGAACTCCAGGTTCTTGGCGGCTGCCTTCATCCGATCCTCCAGCTGGGTGATCAATTCCGGCAGGGATTCGAGCGGCACGTCGTTATGCACGGCCTGTTCACTGGCCTGCTCCAGTTGCTCGTCGGTGAGGCGCCTGGACACTTCCAGAAAGGCCAGAATCGCGTTGCCGGCCCGCTTGCCGGCAGGCCTGGGGGTGATGCCGTGCTTCTCGTTGTAAGTCTGCTGAATGGCGCGGCGACGCTCCGTTTCCGAGATCGCCTTGGCCATCGAATCGGTGAGATTGTCGGCGTAGAGAAGGGCCATGCCCTCCACGTGCCGAGCGGCGCGCCCGATCGTCTGAATGAGGGAGCGCTCAGCGCGCAGGAAACCCTCCTTGTCGGCATCGAGGATCGCCACCAGCGACACCTCAGGCAGGTCGAGACCCTCCCGCAACAGGTTCACACCCACCAGGACGTCGTAGGCCCCATTGCGTAGATCCTGAATGATCTCGATCCGCTCGATGGAGTGAATCTCTGAGTGTAGATAACGCACCCGAACACCATGCTCGGCCAGATAATCGGTGAGGTCCTCCGCCATGCGCTTGGTCAGCGTGGTCACCAGCACCCGCTCCTGCTTCTCTGCACGGGAACGGATTTCCCCGAGCAGATCATCGACCTGACCATCGGTGGGCCGCACCTCGACAATCGGATCCAGCACTCCGGTGGGCCGGATCACCTGCTCAACGACGTGGCCCTGACTCTGCTCCATTTCCCAGTTGCCGGGGGTGGCACTGACAAAGATCGTCTGCCTCGCCTTTTCCCAGAACTCAGAGCCCTTGAGCGGTCGGTTGTCGGCGGCCGAAGGGAGCCGGAAACCGTGCTCGATCAACACCTGTTTGCGGCTCTGATCACCGTTGTACATCGCCTGCAGCTGTGAGCAGGTGACATGGCTTTCATCCACCACCAACAGCCAGTCGTCCGGGAAATAATCGATCAGACATTCCGGCGGCGTCCCGGCCACCCGTCCGGCCAGATGGCGAGCATAGTTTTCAACGCCATTGCAATAACCGACCTGCTCAAGCATCTCCAGGTCATAGGTGGTTCGCTGCTCGAGGCGCTGCGCCTCAAGCAGGCGACCCTGTTCCTGCAGATGATCAAGACGCTGGCGCAGTTCCAGACGGATGGCCCGGATCGCCTCCTCCAGGCGCTCCTTGGGGGTGACAAAGTGCTTGGCGGGATAGATATTGATCTCTTCAAGACTGCGCAGGATCTCGCCGGTGGTTGGGTCGACATAGCGAATCGCCTCAACCTCGTCGCCGAAGAGCTCGATCCGAACCAGACGATCCTCGTAGGCGGGACCGATCTCCAGGACATCGCCGCGGACCCGGAAGCGACCGCGCGCAATCTCCAGATCATTGCGTGAATACTGGTTGTTGACAAGTTCCCGCAGCGACCCCCGCAAATCCAAAGACTCGCCAACCTTGAACTTGACAGCTGCCTTCAGATACTCCGAAGGAATACCGAGACCATAAATGCAACTGATTGAGGCAACGACAATGACGTCTCTACGTTCAAACAAGGAGCGGGTTGCCGAGTGGCGCAACATGTCGATCTCCTCATTGATCGACGCCGTTTTAGCAATATAGGTATCGGAAACTGGAACATAAGCCTCCGGCTGATAGTAATCATAATAGGAGATAAAATATTCGACGGCATTGTTTGGGAAAAACTCCCGCAACTCATTGCACAGCTGCGCAGCCAGCGTCTTGTTATGGGCCAGCACAAGGGTCGGTCGCCCCGTCTGGGCAATCACATTGGCGATCGAGAAAGTCTTGCCGGTGCCGGTGGCGCCCAGCAGGGTCTGGTACCGCTCACCGGCATCCACGCCAGCGGTGAGGGCCGCGATCGCCGTGGGCTGATCTCCCTGAGGGCTGTAAGGGGCCTGAAGTTGAAACGCCATGCACCCATTGTGAATCCTGGAGATCGCCGATGGCTGGTTCCAGGGACCCTCCCCCTAGGCTGACGCCCCGACCGCCCTTCACCATGACCTGGAGCCACGGGTATTTCGCCGACACCGGTTACACCTACGGCTTCTATGCGGAGCAGTCGCCGGAGACCATCGCCATGGCGGCGCTGATCAACGGTCACCGACCACCCGATCTGAACCAGCCCTTCCGTTATCTCGACCTTGGCTGTGGTCAGGGATTCCATCTGTGTCTGCTGGCGGCCTGCTATCCCCATGCCAGCTTCGTTGGGATTGATCTGCATCCTGAGCACATCGCCCATGGACGGCATCTGGCCGCCAGAGCCGGGCTGAAGAACATCCAGTTCGTGCGCGGTGATTTCATCAGGCTCGCCCAGGAGCCTCCCCAGGGGCTGGCCCCCTTTGACATCGCCTGCGCCCATGGCGTCGCCACCTGGATCAGTCCGGACGTGCGGGCCGCGATGATCTCCCTGGCCAGCCAGATGGTGCGGGAGGGGGGGCTGTTCTACGTCTCCTACAACACGATGCCCGGCTGGCTGAGCATGGTGCCCTTCCAGCATGCGGTCAACAGCTTTCAGAGCCGCGCGGCAGCGGGGGCCGAATCCCTGAGCGCCGCCAACCAATTCTTCAGCAGCCTGCAGGAAGCCTCCGCCAGCCTGTTCAACTACCAACCCGATCTTGCCGCCCGGTTGGCGCTGCTGCCCCGGCTTGACGGCAGCTATCTGCTCCAGGAATACAACAATCAGTTCTGGCAACCGGCCTTCGTTGACACCATGATCAACGATCTTGGTAACGGTGGTTTCAGCTACCTGGGTTCCGCCACCCTGGCTGAAAACTTCAATGGTCTGCTACCGCCTGCCTATCGAGACCTGGTAGGCGCCCAGGCCGATCAATCCCTGAGGGAACTCTGCCGCGATCTGCTCGTCAACAAAAGCTTCCGCCGGGATGTCTATGCCAAGGGTCGCGATCCGATCTGGCGCCGGGAAATGGAACTGAGCATCGATGGTCTTCAGGTGATCAGCCAGGTGACGGTGAGCGCGCTGCAGGACGACGCCTTCGTGTTCAAAACCACAATGGGCGAAATCAAAGGGCAACCCGATCACTTCCGCTCGATCCTGAAGGCGATGGAACAGGCACCGATCAGCATCGGAGCGCTGCGGCAGACGCTCGATCAGGCTCAGCCCGGCATGCCCAAGGACGACCAGGGCCTTGCCTCTCAGGCGCCGCTGGTCCAGAACCTGGCGCTCTGCCTGCAATCCCGACTCGTCGGTCTGGTGCCGGTGCACAACCCCGATCCCGGTCCCGCCCAACGCTTCAATCAGGTGATCACCGAAACAACCACGGCCGGCGCCCCCTACCAGGCCCTCGCCCTACCCCTGGTGGGCAACGGTCTGCTGCTCAGGGATCTCGACCTCCTGGCACTGGAAAGCTCACGTCACTGCAACGGAGAGCAGATGATCGACCATCTGGCCCATGCCCTGGGTGTGCTCGGCAAGAACCTCAGCCAGGACGGTGTCGCCCTCGAAGGTGCCCTGCTCAGAACACGCCTCAAGGAACTGATCACCCTGGTGGTGGAACAGAGGATCCCCCTGCTGAGACGCCTGGGTGCCTGGGCCTGAACTCAGAGCGATCCGATCGAACGGTCCGAATTGACCACATCCACATGCATCACGGTGCCGAACACGGTCGGCACCGTGATCGTCACCCGCTCCAGTTCCGGCAGCTGCTCCTGATCGGGGAACGAAAGCACCCGGGGGGCGCGGGTTGGATCCAGCACCAACGCCAGGGCCCAGGGTTCCCCCGTTGCACCCGAAGGAACCGCAGCGTCTTGATCCCTCCGGCGCTCAAGACGCATCCAGACGGGTGAGCTGTAGAACCCATGCGCCGTTCTCGGTACCGCCACATAGGGCTGGGAACGGAACTGGTAGCCGGAAATCTGCAGGAAATCCAGCCCTGGTGAGGCCGAAGGCACCCCATCCAGGAGCTCGCCTGCCATCGCGTGAATCTGCAAGCCGAACCTGGACTCGCCTGGCTCCCCCGGGGCCAGTGCAGTCATCCGGCCGGAAGCCTCGCTGGCTTCCACCCGACTGGTGATGACCTGGTTCACGGCACTGGGCGACCCGGACGGCAGCAGACCCGTGAGGGGATCCTGGACAACCTCACCCCGCTGTGGCGACTGCATCGCCAGGAACACCCGGCTGGCTGGCCGCAGCCGCTGCGGAAGCTTCGGGGCAACATGCCTGCGGGGATCGACCCGTGCATCGTTCATTGAAACAGTGGGGAACCGAGCTAAGCGGAAGTTCCCGGAGGGAAGATCCACCAGAGCGCGGCCATCAGCCAGCTCGTCACGCAGGGGGCCGGGCTGAAACGCAGATCCAGGGCGACGCTCCGAGGACAGGCGAACGTAATCGCCAGAGATTTCCACCAGCGAGCGAGGTTGTGGAACCGGCAGAGTCTCCACAGGTTGCAACGCATTCAACAGAAAATCAAACGGATACAAGGGCGATCTGGCCGAGGCATCAGGGACCCGATACAGGAACTGATTGCGCTGATTGTCCGGCGCCCCCTGCATGCTTTGGTTGTAAGACGCCAGATACTGAACGCTGTACCGATTGAGGTCAGAGGCCGCAGGCGTGGGTTGAACATTGGCCCAGGGAGCCTCAGACCAGACCAGCCAGCGACTGTTCTGCCCGGGTACGGGGAGCAGATTGAAGACCGAGCCGCCCTCGATGCCACCGGCACGGGTGGTGGCAATGCTGCGGCTCCCTTGCACAGCAATCGTGGCCTTGGTCTGCACGGATTGCACATGGTTGGGATTGCTTGCATCCCAGCCATTGGCGGTCACGGTGGCATTGGTCAGATTCAGATCACCGGTCAACACCGTCACCGTGCGAAAAGGTGTCTGGGAGCCCACATCCTGATCAAAGGTCACCGATGCACCTGGAGATTCGATCGTCAGATGACCAGGCATGCCCGTGGGATCGAGATCGAGCAACCCCTTGAAATGAATCGCCCCTGAAGCGATGAAGCGGGTGTCATCGGGATTGGTTGTCTTCACCAACACGTTCTCCCCATAGGTCTGAGCGCCCGTGGTCGTCACACCGCCGCCCTGAATCTCGACGATGTCTGCGTTCGAAGCGGAACCATCGGTGACCAGGCTTTCAAGCGCCGAGACGGCACCCACCGCGCCGGAAAAATGGGTGAGTCCGTGGGTGTTGATCGTCAGCGACTGCTGGCCGGTGACCCTCGCATTCACCGGTCCACCGAACCAGATTGTGGGTGTGGCGGCGGTGGCGCTGAGCACGGTATCCGCTCCAAGGGTGAGGCCCTGGCGGTCGTTGTAGAGCTGATCACCCAAGGTGATCACGGAAGAACCGCCCAGCAGGACAGCACCATCCCCATCGGTACTGATCCGGGTGAGCGGGTTGGCCAGGGAACCGACCGGGCCCCAGAAGCTGGTCAGACCGGCCGTGTTGACATCAAGAGCACTGGCAGCCGACTGGAGCGCCTCAACCTGAGCCGCCAGGGTGATCGCACCAGCCTGATCGCTCTGCAGCAGGAGATCGGCGCCCAGCACAACGCGATCGCCGTAGAACTGGGCACCGCTGGTGCGGACCAGTCCGGCATTGAAGACAACCCGGCCGTCGGCATCGGTGGTCAGAGCCCCGAGCGGAAGGGCAGCCCCGGCCTGATCAACACCGACCCGGCCATCGAAGACCGTATCTCCGGAGGTGTTGATGGTGAGATCGAACCGTTGCGCCGGGCTGGTGAGGCTGCTGCGGAACGCAATCGTGCCGCTGGCCGTGCTCCCCAGGGTGACGTTGCCGCCCAGCTCCACCGGGCTCCTGTAATCCTGACCGTTGGTGGTGGTCACGGCGGCAGAGCCGGCCAATCTCGTGCTGCCCGTGGTTGTGGCGGCCAGGCTGAGGGCCCTGAACATCCCCTGAATCAGGTTGAGGCCCGATCCCACCAAGGACACATCACCGAGCGACGTGGCAGCGCCGACCCGCGCCTGAAAATCGATCGTTCCACCCGCCTGACCGGTGGTCACCACGTCCAACGCCCGGGCACCGGCAGGATCGCTGTCAACGTCACCGTGGAAGGTGACGACGCCACCGTTGGTGATCACCGTGGTGTCGGCGGCCAGCACC
>CAIXOZ010000023.1 GCA_903921295.1 uncultured cyanobacterium
AGAGGCCGCTGGGGGCCTGACTTCGCCAGCCGCAGGAGCGGGACCCGAAGCAGTCGGATCCGGGGGGGAGGACGTCATGAACGAAGACCTGCTTGCTGCAACAACTGATCACATTCTCCCAGGAGTGCCGCCGGCGTTGCGACGATGCTGCCGGGTTTGAGACTGATCAGCAGCCAGGCCCTGCGCTCAGGGGGGAGAGCGGACAGGGTTGCAACGAGGTGCTGATGCAGCAGGCGCCTCAGGCGATTGCGTCGCACCGCACGCTTGCTGACCTTGTTGCTGATCACCACGGCGCAGCGCCAGGGACTTGGAGCTACAGAACCGGCACAGGGCTTGAGCAGGGCCGGACGGCCCTCCACGATCCGGAGGACCATCGAACCGCCGTGGTGTCGACGACCGTGCTGGTAGAGAAAATCAAAAGCCCTCTGGCCCTTGATCCGGTGATGTCCGGGTAGGGCCATGGCAGAGGGCAACCTCGTGGCGTAAGGCCTCAGACAGCCAGGCGGGCGCGACCGCGACGACGACGGGTGCGGATCACGCGGCGGCCCGTGTGGCTGCGCATCCGCACCCGGAAACCGGAGACCCGCTTGCGCTTCCGGCTTGTTCCTTCCAGGGTCCGCTTGGTCATGGCTGTTGCTGTGCTCCTCGATTCATGTCAGTCGGCCAACCTATCAGGCGGCGGTCAGTCGGGCGGATCGATCTGGATCACCCAGCTGCCCAGGTAGCCGGAGATCGGCACATCGCCGGGGGCCTGCGCCAGGGCGTTGAACTGGAACATCCCGATGCTGGACGGGTTGAACAGGTTCATGTAGACGCCAATGGGACGCTTGTCGGAGACTGGACGCTCTGGAAAGATTTCCACCGCCTTATCCGTGACTTCAACGACTGCAGGAATGATTTCCTGGCAGGTTGTTCTGGTCATCATGCCGCCAACGGTCATATAACAGAGCTTGACGTCAGAGGGCTTGATCTCAACATCAAAATCCGGAGGGATCGTCACCGCCAGTTTCAGGATCGCCGTCCTGCGATCCTTCGGCCGCAGCACCAGGTAGTACTCCGAGCGACGCATGCGCTGGGTACTGGTGATGAAATAGGTGAGCTTGCGGAAATCCCGGGACGTCTCCCAGCGGAACTCCATCAGGCTCGGAGTGCCCTGGGCTTGTGCAGGCGAAGCGGAGAGGGTGCTCAGAGCAAGGGGGGCGGCGGCAGTGGCAACGGTGGCCGCAGCCAGAAGAGCCCGGAGCGTTGAATGTCTCCGCAGGCTCAGCCCTGCCGGGCGAGCCTTCTGGCGCGATGGAACGGGTGATCGCATCGAATCACGGGCGTGTGTGGAGGGATCAGAACGCAAAGCGTCGATCCAGGGCATTGTCAACAGCCATGATCGCGGCGCATCCGCCGAGTGGTCGGAGCGGCAGCTGGCGCGGCGGGCCGTTCATGGGTCAGACCAGTGGTCAGGAGCCGGCTCGATCCGGACGCAGGCGGGCCGCCTCACCCAGATAGGGGTGCTGCGGCTGACGCTCCGGCGCCATCCAGGCGTGAACCAGAACCCGGATGCACCGGCACAGATCACCGGCGACCGCCATCTGCTGGCAATCCAGCAGGGCGACCCCATCCCAGCCTGGCCGCCGCCTGGCAATCGCCGCCGGGAAGCAGGCATCCAAATCAGCAGTCACCGAGAAGGTGACCGAGAGGATGCGGTCCCCGACCAGGCCATTGCGATCGACCAGGGCGGCGATCAGCTCATCAACGGCAGCGGTGATCGCCGCCACGCTGTTCTCGCTGGCGGTGGTGGCGCCCCGCAGGGCGCGCAGTTCGATCGGGTCGCTCATGGGCGGTACAGCCAGAGGGGGAGACCGTTCCAGCCCAACTCCTGCTGCCAGAGGGCCTTCAGGGAGGAGAGCATGGCGCGACCGGGGATCAGACCGGCCAGGCGCTTGGGAGGGTCACCGAAGGTGATCGGTTGAATCTTCTCAGGATCCAGACCGGCCAGCTCGGCCGCCAGCCGGCGGGCGGTGTCCTCATCCCCAAGGGCATCGACCAGGCCCAGATCCAGGGCCTGAGCACCGGTGAACACCCGGCCATCGGCAAAGGCCCGCACCACTTCTGGCGCGAGGCCACGGCCCGTGGCCACGGCCTCAACGAACTGGCCGTAGCTGGAATCGATCAACGCCTGCAGCAGCGCCCGCTCCTCGGCACTCAGGGCCCGGTCCGGAGCGAGGATGTCCTTGAACGGACCGCTTTTGATCGTCTCGAAACGGATACCGATCCGCTCGAGCAGACCCGAGAGATTGTTGCCGCGCAGGATCACACCGATCGAACCGGTGATGGTTCCTGCATTGGCCACGATCCGATCGGCGGCGACCCCGATGTAGACACCGCCGGAGGCCGAGATGTTGCCGAAGCTTGCAACCACCTGGCAGCCCTTCTGACGCAGTCGCAGCAGGGCCGCATGGATCTCCTGGCTGTCACCGACGGTGCCGCCGGGACTGTCGATCCTCAGCAGCAGCACGGGGAAGCGGCGTTTCTCGATCTGGCGCAGGGCCTTCAGCACCCGCTTGCGGCAGCCTCCGGCGATGGGTCCCTCAATGGCGATCCGCGCCATGCGATGTCTGGAGCGACGGCTCAAGGGCCAGGGCATTCGGACGGTTCCGGGCTTCTGGATCTTAAAAAGAAGCCTCGATGAGGCCGTCATGCCCGAGCTTCTGCCCAGATCGCTGCGCTGGCTGTTGATGGTGCTGCCCTTCGCGCTCTGGGGTACGGCGATGGCGGCGATGAAGCCGCTTCTGAGCGGTGCGCCGGAGCTCAGCCTGGCAGCGCTGCGGGTCTTGCCGGCCGGGGTCGTGCTGCTGCTGGCGGTGGTGCTGCTGGGTCGGGACTGGCGGGTGGCCCCGGCCGACCGCCCCTGGCTGCTGATGTTCGCCCTCATTGATGCGACGGTGTTTCAGGGCCTGCTGGTGCATGGCCTCGCCGGCACCGGCGCCGGGCTCGGCTCGGTTCTGATCGACTCGCAACCCCTGCTGGTGGCCCTCCTGGCCCGCACCCTCTACGGGGACGCGATCAATCCCTTCGGCTGGTTCGGTCTGCTGCTGGGCCTGGCTGGCATTCTCTGCCTCGGTCTGCCGGGGCCCCTGCTGCGGCAATGGTGGCTGGAAGGGCCTGAAGCGCTCAGCAGCGATCTCTTCAGCCATGGCGAACTTTGGATGCTGGCCGCAGCGGCAGCCATGGCCGTCGGCACGGTGCTCAGCCGCCAGGCCAGTCGCCACAGCGATCCGGTGGCTGTGACCGGCTGGCATCTGCTCCTCGGCGGGGTGCCCCTGCTGCTCGGAGCCGTGCTGACGCCGCTGGTCGATCCAGCGGCCCTGCCGGCCTGGCCGAGCTGGGGAGCGGGCGGCTGGGCCCTGATGACCTACGCGAGCCTGCTCGGGAGCGCCCTGGCCTACGGCCTTTTCTTCTGGTTCGCCAACCAGGGGGATCTGACCGCCTTCACCTCGCTCACCTTTCTCACCCCCGTCTTCGCCTTGCTCTGCGCCATGGCGCTTCTGGAAGAACGTCTGGGACTGCTGCAATGGCTCGGCGTGCTTCTCGCCTTGATCTCGGTGCTGGTGATCAACCGTCGGCATCAGCTCTGGACGCCTCTGCTGACGGCGACGGAAACGGACGCGGGCCGGCCCTGAGCACCCGATCACCCATGGCATCCCCCCGACGTCCATGGCGGTCGAGCCGATCCCCAGGACGTCCTGCCGACGTCGAACCTCCTCAACAGTCCTGTCGGGGCGATAGGTTCGCTGAAAGAGCAGGTCTGGCTTGAGGCGAGGACGCCCACCGTCACGCAATGCCCTCGCAGCACTGGCTGTGGTGCTTCTGATCGGCGCGGCCCTGATGCTCTGGCAGCTGGGTGACACCGGGCTGGTCGATGAGACCCCTCCCCTGTTCGCCGCCTCAGCCCGGGCGATGGCCGAGACAGGCGACTGGCTGACGCCGCGGGTGAATGGGTTACCGCGCTACGACAAGCCTCCACTGATTTACTGGCTGATGGGCCTGGGCTACCTGATGCCCGGCCAGGCCTCCTGGGATCCGCTCGGCACCTGGGCGGCCCGCTTGCCCTCCGCCCTCTCCGTGCTGGCGGTGATGACGCTGCTCTGCGTCACCCTGCTGCGCTGGCCGCAACGGCAGCTGGACCGGGGAGGATCGAGCGGCCAGGGCACCGCCCGCGCCCTTGGCCGTGTTCTCCGTTCGCCTGTGGTCACGGCGCCGCTGGCCTATGCGCTCTCGCCGCTGGTGTTGCTCTGGGGCCGCCTCGCCGTCAGCGATGCCCTGTTCAGCGGCCTGGTCAGCGCCACGGTGCTCCTGGCCTGGCGCCATCTGGTCGGTGGCGGCTCGGTGCTGCCGATCTGGCTGCTGCTGGGCTTCGCCGTTCTGGCCAAGGGACCCGTCGCCCTGGTGCTCTTCGCCCTGATCCTCTCCCTGTTTGCCTGGAGCCAGAGGCAGTTCCGGGCCTACTGGGGTCGACTGAGGCCCTGGCCAGGGCTCCTGATCACAGCGATCGTGGCCCTGCCCTGGTATGCCCTGGAGCTGGCCGTGGAGGGGAAACCCTACTGGGACAGCTTCTTCGGTTACCACAACCTGCAACGCTTCACCTCGGTGGTTAACCACCACCTGCAGCCCTGGTGGTTCTTCGGTCCGGTGCTGGTGATCGCCAGCTTTCCCTTCACGCCGCTGCTGCTCGTCGGATTGCACCGGGCTCTGGCCCTCAAGCCCTGGCGACGCTGGCGTCAATCCGGGCTTCTTGATCCCGTGCCCCTGGATCGGTCGCTGGCCCGATTGGCCGCCATCTGGGTCCTGGTGATCCTGGCGTTCTTCACCCTGGCCGCCACCAAGCTTCCCAGCTACTGGCTGCCGGCAACCCCGGCAGCGGCCCTGCTGATCGCCCTGGCGCTCGACCCGGACCGGCAGGATCGGGCGCGTCGACCGACGCTGCTGGCCACGGCCCTTCTTGCAGCGCTGCTGGCCGGCATCTTCTGGGCGTCACCGGTCTGGGTGCCCCTGATTCAGGCCACCGAACTGCCGAATCTGGCACCCAGGCTGCTGGCGAGCCCAATCCTCACGACCGCCGCCATCTGCTTCTCCCTGATCGCCGTTCTGGCCGCTGTTCTGGCGCGACGGGCTCCTCTTGACTGGCAACGCGGCCCGGACGGTGGTCTGGTGCTGCTTCAGCTACCGATGGTGGCCTTCGCGCTCACCGCCGTGCAGCCGGGCTGGGTTCTCGGGGATCAGGTGCGTGGGCTGCCCGTGCGCCAGATGGCAGCCGAGGTTCGCCTTCGTATCCGACCAGGCGAATCGCTGGCGATGGTGGGCATTCTCAAGCCCTCCCTTCACTTCTACAGCCGACAGGTGGTGCTCTACGAGGGCATCAAACCCGAAGGGCTGGTCAATCTGGCCGATCGCCTCAGCCGGGAACAGCGACGCGGCCAGAGGCCCAGCAGCGCCAGCAGTCAACCGACGGTGCTGGTGGTGATTGATCGCGACACCGCCGGACTGCCCCATTGGCAACAGCTCGCCCCGGAGGGCCTCGCCAGTGCCGGGCCCTACCGGCTCTGGCGGCTGGATCGCCGGAAGCTGGAGCATCGGGCAGCGGCCCTCCTCGCTGCCGGGGTGCCGGTCGAGTGGGAGCGCCCGAGGCCCGAGCGCTACTGAGAAGGGCCGGCTCTGGAAGGCTTCGCTGCAGCCGAGGCCTGTCCAGGCATGAGCGCGGCGCGGGCCGCTTCGGCGAAACGATCCCGCTGACAGAAACTGCAGCGTCCCCAGCGCTCCAGTTCACCAGCCGGCGCGGGCCTGGCGCAGCAGGGACAGGTGACCATCCCATGCACGTCCACCCGGCTGGGATGGGCGGCCCAGCTGGCCGCTTCGATCTCCGCCGCCGGGGCCGGCAATGCCAGGGGCAGCTGCTGCTGCACCCGCAGCTCCCTGACGGCAAAGCCCGCACCGCGCAGGCTGCCAAGCAACCGATGGCGGTTGTATTGAAGCGCCTGCAACCAGGGGCCCGCCGCCGCCCCGACCAGGAGCGTTCCGCCCCGCAGGCTGAGGGGGCGGCAATGCGGCGCCAGCTGGGGCCCGACCAGCTGGGGCCAGGCCAGCCAGAGACTCGCCAGATGCCCCTCCTGTTTCCAACGGCGCTCGATCTGGCCGAGACAGCGGCTCAGAGGCGTGGCCGGCGCCGCCGGCGGCGGCACCAGCACCGAGACATCGCCGCGGCGCTGGGTCTGATTGGAAGGAGCGATCGCCATGGCTTCACGCTAGAGGCGCCATCAGGGCCACCCCATCGGTGAAACCACGGTGTCTGGCCACGTCGGTCGCAGTGCGGCATGCTCTGGCTAGCCTCATTCCGCGCCCCTACGTTCATCCATGGGCTTCTTCGACCGTCTGGGCCGCCTCGTGCGGGCGAATGCCAACGCCGTGATCAGCCGGGCGGAAGATCCGGTCAAGATCCTCGACCAGTCGGTGGAGGACATGCAGAACGATCTGGTGAAGCTGCGCCAGGCTGTGGCCACGGCCATCGCCAGCCAGAAGCGGATCCAGAACCAGGCCGAACAGGCCACCGCCCAGGCCGCCACCTGGTACGAGCGGGCCGAGATGGCTCTCCGCAAGGGTGAAGAGGATCTGGCCCGCGAAGCCCTGGCCCGCCGCAAGACCTGCCAGGAGACCGCCGCAGCCCTCAACGCCCAGCTCAGCAGCCAGGCCGGCCAGGTGGACGCTCTCAAGAAGAGCCTCGTCTCCCTGGAAGGCAAGATCGCCGAGGCCAAGACGAAAAAGGACATGCTCAAGGCCCGGGCCCAGGCAGCCCAGGCCCAGGAACAGCTCCAGAACGCCGTCGGCAGTCTGAACACGACCTCCGCCATGGCCGCCTTCGAGCGCAGGGAAGAGAAGGTGGAAGCGATGGAAGCGCGTTCCCAGGCTGCCGCGGAACTGGCGGGGTCCGATCTCGAGAGCCAGTTCGCCGCCCTGCAGGGGGGGGACGACGTGGAGAATGACCTTGCCGCCCTCAAAGGCAAGATCACTGGGGTGCAGCCAAGCCTCGCCGGTACCCCGTCCCTGCGCCAGCTCGAAGGCAGCCGCAGCGCCGACCTCGACCCTGAACTGGAGGAGCTGAAGCGCTCGATCGACAAGCTCTGAGACCCTGAAACCACCAGAAGCCCTGGGTCCTGAGCTGCCCAGCGGTGGCTGCATGATCCGGCCATGGCTGGTGATCGGCGAAAGCTTCAGCAGCCGGTCCTGAGGCCCAGCGGAGACCGGGAACAGCGTCGTGGACCCCGAGCAAGGGAGGCGCCCATAGGATTGCCTGGCACTCCCTTGCCACCGCCTGCCGCGTGTCCGTTCTCGAGCTCACTGATGCCGACTTCCAACCCCAGGTGCTGGAGGCTCCGACCACGGTGCTGGTGGACGTCTGGGCTCCCTGGTGTGGCCCCTGCCGCCTGATGGCTCCCCTGATGAGCTGGGCCGCCGAGGCCTATGCCGACCGGCTGCTGGTGGGCAAGCTCGAAGCCGATGGCAACCCGGCCACCAGGGACAGGTACAAGGTCACCGGCCTTCCCCTGCTGATCCTCTTCCGCAATGGTGAGGAGCTGGCTCGCCATGAAGGAGCGATGGCCAAACCCCAGCTGCAGGCCTTCCTCGATGCCCATCTCTGATCGGGTCGCTGATCTCGGCAGCGGCGTCTTCGCCCGTAATGATCAACGCAAGCAGATCTATCTGCAGCGTCAGTCCCAGGAGGGCTCCGATCTGCCACCGCTGCTGGATCTCTCGCTGGGCTCCACCGACCTGAGTCCACCCCCGGTGGCCCTGGCGGCCATGCAGGCGGCGATCGACGCCCCCGCCAGCAGCAGCTACTGCCTGCACGGAGCCACCCTCCCCTTCCGCAGGGCCGTGGCCGACTGGGCCCGCCGTCGCTTCGATCAGGAGGTCGATCCGGAACGGGAGGTGCTGCTGCTGGTGGGCTCGCAGGAGGGCACCGCCCACCTGCCGTTGGCGGTGCTCAACCCGGGCGATCACGCTCTCCTGCTTGATCCGTTCTACCCCTCCCATCTCGGGGGACTGAAGCTGGCGTCCGCCGAGCCCCTGTTCCTTCGCCTGAGCGCTGCCAAGGGATTCCGCCCCGATTTCAACGCCATCAGCGAAAGGCAATGGCGGCAGCTGAAGCTGATGGTGCTCGGCTTTCCCCACAACCCCACCGCCACCACCGGGGAGCAGGCCTGGCTGGATGCGGCGGTGGCCAAGGCCCTGGAGCACGACATCGTTCTCGCCCACGACAACCCCTATGTGGATCTGGCCCTCGAAGGCGAGGCGCCGGCGCTGCTGCGCCATCCACGCTGGCGGGAGTGCGGCATCGAATTCTTCTCGCTCTCGAAGGGCTGGTGCCTGGGGGGCTACCGGATCGCCTTCGCGATCGGGGCCGAGTGGCTGATCAGCGCCCTGCGGCAGCTGAAGGGCGTTGTTGACTTCAATCAGTCGCTGGCCCTTCAGGCTGGCGCCATCGCCGCCCTCGAGACGGCAACGGAGTGGCCCGAGCGGATTCGTGAGGTCTACCGCCTGCGCCGCGACCGGATGGCCGCCGCCCTCGAAGCGGAAGGGTGGCCGGTGCAGCGGCCATCGATGGCCCTTTACCTGTGGCTGGCGCTGCCACCGGTGGCGGTGGCATGCGGCTACGACGGCGAACGCTTCTGCGCCGAGCTGTTGGCGGCCACCGGCGTCTGCCTCACCCCGGGGCAGGGCTTCGGCAGCGCTGGTGAGGGCTGGGTCCGACTGGCCCTGGTGCATCCGATCGATGAGCTGGAGGCGGGCGCCCGGCGGATCGGCGGCTGGCTGCGAAGCCTTGAGCGCTGACCGCGGCCAGCTCACGGCCGCGGCCGTGATCGCTGCCCGGCGACAGCTCGGCCCGAGCCCCCTGGCCTGGCGGCTGCGCACCCAGCCCGTCTGCGCCAGCACCGAAACCCAGCTGAGCCAGTGGTTGCGCCACAGCCAGGGCGATGGCCTGCGGGCCGTGCTGGCGAGTCACCAACGCTTTGGCCATGGACAGCACGGCCGTGCCTGGAGTGCTCCTGTCGGCGGCGTCTGGCTGAGCGCCTCCCTGCCCTGGGAGCCAGGGACCCCGGAGCAGGCCTCCCTCTCGCTGGCCGTGGCCGTCGGCCTGGCCCTGGAGCTGGAAGCCCTGAATCTGCACGTGCGGATCAAGTGGCCGAATGACCTGCTGGTGGCGGAGCGCAAAATCGCCGGCGTGCTGCCGCGGCTGCGACTGCGCTCCGGCCAGGTGGTGGGCGCCAGCGTGGGCCTGGGCCTCAATGGCAGCAATCGGGTGCCTCCCGGGGCGATCAACCTCGCCGAAGCCCTGGCGCTGGCTGACGGTCGCCAGCGGCGGATCAGCGTCGCCGCACTGGCGGCCCGAACGCTGCGGGGCCTGGAATGGGCGGTGCAGGCCGCCTCGGATGGAGAAGCGGTGCGGCAGGCCGCTGAGGCCAGGCTCCTGCCCGGGGCCGCTCCCGTGATCGAGGACGGCCTGGTCTGGCAGCCGATCGGCCTCGATCGCGATGGTGCCCTGCGGGTCTGCTTTCAGGGCAGGGAGCGGCGCCTGCTGCGCAGGTTCTGAGCCCTCGATCCGATCCACTTCCCCTCGTCAGCCCGGAGACGGGCATCTGCAGCTAGCCGCACCCTGTACCGGTGGGCCGCCGATCCACTGCAGCAGCGTCACGCCGGCGGCGGCAGCCAGACCTGGCGACCCTATCTACAGTGACCCGAGTGCACGATGGCCGGTTTGCGCTCCACCCCTCTGCTGGCGCCCCTGCTGCTGGCGCCCCTGGTGGCGCTGGCCTGGCCGACCCTGATGGCCCTGGCCCAGTCGCTGCCGGCTGGTCCTGGAGATTCCGGGCTGCCGGTTGTCGGAGCCCCGGCTCGCCCAGCCGGGAGACCCTCCTTCGATGCCTCCCTGGACCAGCTGGTCCGTAGTGGCGTGATCACCAGGGCTGAGCGTGACCAGCGGATCGCACCGGGGGATCAACGCCTGCGCCTTCCCCTTGCCCAGAGCCAGGCCTGCCGTGAGGGGGCACTGTCGACACAGGAATGCAGGACGGGCGTGTCCGTGCGCTGGCGGGGACAGCAGGTCAGGATCGGCCAGGCCAGCACCGGCGCGATCGGTGCCGATGGTCGACCACTGGCACCCCTGACCGTGCCGGTGTCCGCCCTGTTGAGCGGAACAGGCGGCAATTTCCGGCTGGCGGATGTCTTCCAGGTGACACCGCGGCCAGCGCCCCTCGCCGGCAACGGCAATCGCAGTCTGCTGGTGCCCCTGATCGGCAATGCCGCCATCAGCAGCGACTTCGGCTGGCGGCTGCATCCGCTGCTGGGCAGCTGGTTGATGCATGCCGGGCGCGACCTGGCCGCCCCCGAAGGCACGCCTGTGGTCGCCGCGCTTGATGGCACGGTGGTCAGCAGCGGTCTCGCTGGCGGCTACGGCCTGGCGATTGAACTGGATCACCGCAACCCCTGGCGCCGCACCCTCTACGGCCATCTGAGCGAGTTGTATGTGCGCGCCGGCGATCGGGTGCGCCAGGGCGAGGTGATCGCCAGGGTCGGCAGCACCGGCCTGAGCACAGGCCCGCACCTGCATTTCGAAGTGCGCCTGCCCGGTGACGGCGGCTGGGTGGCGGTGGAACCGGGGGAGCTGGATCCAGGCAACGGCCAGCAGCGTCCCGACCCCGTGGCCCTGTTGCTCGGCCAGCTGTTGCAGGGGCTGGAGCGCCCGGAGCGCAGCTGAAACCAGCCCCCCGTGAAAGGATCAGGCCGGAGCAAGGGCATGGGGCTCCTCCTCAACGACACGACCATCACGGAACTGCACCACCCGCTGGGCCCGGGCCCCGACCTCGTGCTCATGGGTGACCAGAAGGATCGTGATTCCCTGGGCGTGAAGGTCATCAAAGATGGCCAGCACCTCGGCCGTGGTGCGGGAATCGAGCGCCCCGGTCGGTTCATCCGCCAGCAACAGCGCCGGCTGGTTGATGATCGCCCGGGCCACAGCCACCCGCTGCTGCTGACCGCCGGAGAGCTGATTGGGACGGTTACCCAGGCGATGGCCGAGGCCGACCCTGTCGAGGGCGGAGGTGGCTTTCTGGCGGCGCTGCTCCAACGGCACACCGGCATAAACCATCGGCAGCATCACGTTTTCAAGGGCGGTGAGCTCCGGCAGCAGGTGGAACTGCTGAAAGACAAAACCAAGCTCCTGGTTGCGGATATCGGCGAGGGCGTCATCTGAGAGCCCTTCCACCGCCAGACCATTGAGGCGATAGCTGCCGCTGCTCGGTCGATCCAGACAGCCGATGATGTTCATCGCCGTGCTCTTTCCCGAACCTGAGGCACCCATCACGGCGAGATAGTCGCCCCGCTGGACGGAGAGATTCAGGCCATCAAGGGCCCGGACCTCGGAATCACCGGCTCCGTAGACCTTGCAGACATTGATGAGCTCGGCAACGCAGTCGCTCATCCGAGCAGCGTGCCGGTGGACGATGAGGCGATCGCCTGCTGCAGGATCGGCGTGCCCGCGACGGCGCCGCTGGCCCAGGTGAACAGAGGGTTGGAGAGGATGCCACCAACGGCGGTGACGACCACACAGGCGATCAGGGCGACCCGCAGGGGCTGGAGCCCGGCCAGATTCCACTGCACCTCGGGGTAGGCCTTGACCACATCTGAAGCTTCCTGCGGCTCTTTGACCACCATCATCTTGATCACAGAGATGTAGTAGTAAATCGAAATAACCGAAGTGATCAGACCGACGACCACCAACAGATATTGATGGTTGGCCCAACCAGCAAAGAAGAGATAGATCTTGCCGAAGAAGCCGATCATCGGTGGGATACCTCCGAGCGACAGCAGGCAGAGACTCAGGCCGAGGGTGATCAGCGGATCCTTCTGATAGAGGCCGGCATAATCGGCGATCCGATCACTGCCGGTACGCAACGAGAAGAGAATGATGCAGGCGAAGGCCCCCAGATTCATGAACAGATAGGCGGCCATGTAGAGCACCATCGCCGAGAAGCCGTCCTCCGTTCCGCACACCAGACCAATCATCACGAAGCCGGCCTGGCCGATCGAGCTGTAGGCGAGCATCCTCTTCATCGAGGTCTGGGCCAGGGCGACGATGTTGCCCAGGACCATGCTGAGCAGGGCAAGCACCGTGAACAGCAGTTTCCACTGCTCATCGAAACTGCCGAAACAACCCACCAGCAGGCGCAGGGCAAGGGCAAAACCGGCCGTCTTCGAGCCGACGGAAAGGAAGGCGACGACAGGAGTCGGCGACCCCTCGTAGACATCCGGCGTCCACTGGTGGACGGGGACGGCGGCGATTTTGAAGGCCACGGTGGCCAGCACGAACACCATCGCCAGGGCCGTGACCGGGGTGGCGCTGGTCTTCAGGGCCAGGGCCACCCCATCGAGGCCGGTGGAACCTCCGGTGAGGCCATAAAGCAGGGAGGCCCCGTACAGGAAGACAGCCGCCGCAGCAGAACCGACAAGAAGATATTTCAGGGCGGCTTCGGAGCTGCGGGCATCACGCTTCATGTAGCCCGACAGCAGATAACTGGAGACCGAGAGGGTTTCGAGGGAGACGAAGATGCTGACCAGGTCAGTGGCACCGCACAGCACCATCGCCCCGAGCGTCGCCGCCAGCAGAATCGCGGCGTATTCCCCCACTGGGGTACCGCTGCGTTCGACGTAACGCCAGCTCACCAAGAGCGACAGCAGGGTGGAACCCGCCACCACAGCCCGGAAGGCGATCGAGAGGTTGTCGGCGATGAACCCGCCAAGGAAGGCCGGCTCCGCCGGGGTGTTCCATTGCAGTGCCAGCAGGATCAGCGAGGCGCCGAGACCCCCGTAACAGATCGGCGGCACCCAGCGACTGGCGGCCTTCTCTCCGCTCAGATCGACCAGGAGACAGGCGATCAACGCCACCAGCACCGCCGCTTCCGGAGCGATGGCGCCGGCATTCAGCTGGAGGGCCAGGGCCGCCACATCAATCGGGCCGCCAAGGGCGGGGAGGTCGGCTCCAAACAGGGTCATGTCAGCGGCGGAGAGCATGGTCCGTTGCTGCGGACTGTAGCGGCGCTGCCTGGCGTCGGTCGCAGCCGGCGCTCCGATGCGATAGAGAAGGGAGCGGTCGAACGCCTTCCCTTTGGCTCACACCCTGGTCATCGTCGAGAGCCCCACCAAGGCCCGCACCATCCGTGGCTTTCTGCCCAAGACCTTCCGGGTGGAGGCCTCCATGGGCCATGTGCGCGACCTGCCGAACAACGCCAGCGAAATTCCGGCGGCCCACAAAGGCGAGAAGTGGGCCAATCTCGGGGTCAACACCAACAACGACTTCGAACCGCTGTATGTGGTGCCCAAGGACAAGAAAAAGATCGTCAAGGAATTGAAGGATGCCCTCAAGGGCGCGGATCAGCTGCTGCTGGCCACGGACGAAGACCGTGAGGGCGAAAGCATCAGCTGGCACCTGCTGCAGTTACTGGCGCCGAAGGTGCCCGTGAAGCGGATGGTCTTCCACGAGATCACCAAGGAGGCCATCGGTCGCGCCCTGGAGCAGACCCGCGAGCTCGACATGGAGCTGGTGCACGCCCAGGAGACGCGGCGCATCCTCGATCGTCTGGTGGGCTATACCCTCTCGCCCCTGCTCTGGAAGAAGGTGGCCTGGGGCCTGTCCGCCGGCCGGGTGCAGTCCGTGGCGGTGCGGCTGCTGGTGCAGCGCGAACGGGCCCGACGAGCCTTCCGCAGCGGCAGCTACTGGGATCTCAAGGCTCAGCTCGACCAGGCCGGTTCCGGCTTCGACGCCAAGCTCACCCACCTTGATGGGGTGCGGATCGCCGGTGGCAGCGATTTCGATGAGACCACCGGCAGCCTGAAGGCGGGCAGCAAGGTGCGCCTGCTCAGTGAAACCGAGGCCACGCAGCTCCAGAGCGCCGTCCGATCCAACCCCTGGCGGGTGGCGGCGGTGGAGGAGAAGCCGACGGTGCGCAAGCCCGTGCCGCCCTTCACCACCAGCACCCTGCAGCAGGAGGCGAACCGCAAGCTGCGGCTTTCGGCCCGGGAGACGATGCGCACCGCCCAGGGCCTCTATGAGCGCGGCTTCATCACCTACATGCGCACCGACTCGGTGCACCTCAGCGACCAGGCGATCAATGCTGCCCGCAGCTGCGTCGCCGCCCGCTACGGCCAGGATTTCCTCAGCCCCGCACCGCGCCAGTTCTCCACCAAGGCCCGCAATGCTCAGGAGGCCCATGAGGCGATCCGCCCGGCCGGCGAAGCCTTCCGCACCCCCTCGGACACCGGCCTCGACGGCCGCGATCTGGCGCTCTACGACCTGATCTGGAAGCGCACCGTGGCCAGTCAGATGGCCGATGCCCGCCTGACGATGCTGGCGGTTGATCTGGAGGTGGCCGGCCCCAGCGGTGCCGCCAACTTCCGCGCCACGGGCAAGCGCATCGACTTCGCAGGCTTCTTCCGGGCCTACGTCGAGGGCAGCGACGACCCCGAGGCAGCGCTGGAAGGCCAGGAGGTGCTGCTGCCCGCGCTCGGCATCGGCGATGCACCAACCTGCAAGGGCGTCGAGGCGCTCGGCCACCAGACCCAGCCTCCGGCCCGCTACAGCGAGGCGGCCCTGGTGAAGATGCTGGAGAAGGAGGGCATCGGCCGTCCCTCCACCTACGCCTCGATCATCGGCACGATCGTGGACCGTGGGTACGCCACCCTGCAGAACAACGCCCTCACCCCAAGCTTCACCGCCTTCGCCGTCACCGCTCTGCTGGAGGAGCACTTCCCGGATCTGGTGGACACCAGCTTCACGGCCCGGATGGAATCAACCCTTGATGACATCTCCACGGGCAAGGAGCAGTGGCTCCCGTACCTGACCAAGTTCTACAAAGGGGATCAGGGCCTTGAAACCCAGGTGCAGCAGCGCGAGGGAGACATCGATCCCGGCGTCTCCCGCACCGTCGCGCTCGAGGGCCTGCCCTGCGTCGTGCGCATCGGTCGCTTCGGGGCTTACCTGGAAACGAAGCGGGTGGCTGAGGATGGCAGCGAGGAACTGCTGAAGGCAACCCTGCCCCAGGAGGTCACCCCCGCAGACCTCGATGCGGAACGTGCGGAACTGATCCTCAAGCAGAAGGCCGATGGTCCGGAATCCCTGGGCATCGATCCGGAAACCGGCGAGGCGGTGTACCTGCTCTTCGGTCAGTACGGCCCCTACGTCCAGCTGGGCCAGGCCAGCGATGAGGTGCCCAAACCGAAGCGCGCCTCCCTGCCCAAGGGCGCCAGACCGGAGGACCTGAGCCTCGACGATGCCCTGGGACTGCTGCGGCTGCCGCGGCTGCTGGGGGAACACCCCGATGGCGGCCGGGTGTCCGCCGGCCTGGGGCGCTTCGGTCCCTACGTGGTCCACGACAAAGGCAAGGGAGAGAAGGATTACCGCTCACTCAAGGCTGAGGACGACGTGCTGATGGTCGGCCTGACGCGGGCCCTGGAACTGCTGGCGATGCCCAAGCGCGGCCGCGGCGGCCGCACCGCCCTGCGCGATCTCGGTGTGCCGGAAGGTGGCAGCGAGGGGGTCCAGGTCTATGACGGCCCCTACGGCCTCTATGTGAAGCAGGGCAAGGTCAATGCCTCGCTGCCGGAAGGGGTGACCGCTGAGGTGGTGACCCTGGAGCAGGCCCTGGAGCTCCTGGCAGCCAAGGCCGCCACTGGCAAGGCCAAGGGCAGCAGCCGCAAGGCGGCAACCACCAAAGCCGCCGGCACCACCAAGGCCCGTAGCACCAAGGCCAGCAAACCCGCCGCCGCCAAACCCGCGACGGCCAAGAAGCCCCCGGCGACCACCAAGACCGGCCGACTGCGCGCCAGTGCGGTGCGGGTGATCAAGCCAGCGGGCAGCTGATGGCCCGACGGTGCTCCCTGTGGCTGGTTCCTCTGCTGCTGCTGGCCGGCTGCAGCGGCACCCCCCTGGGCGACCAGCTCTCGGGCAGTTTCTCCGCAGGATCCAACCCGCCCGCCAGCGGAACGACGACACCACGGCCCCCCACCGGCAACAACCCCGGCCGCGCCAGCGGCACAGTCACCCCAGCGGCGCCCGATAACACCAGCGCCGACACCCTGCCCACTCCAGAGCGCAACGCCAACCAGGGCCCTGCCAGCCCACCCCGGCCCAGGGGCCCCGCAGTGCCGGCACGGCCAGCGGCGACGCCAGCTCCCTATCGGGTGACGATCAAACTGCCGGCCGCTGATCCATCCGCGCCGGCCGAAGCGCTCACCGAGGCCCTGCGCAGCGCCGGCCTCAGTTTTGAGGTGGAAACGATCGAACGGGTGGGGCCCGCCACGGGCAGCCGTCCCCCTGCCACTACACCAGCTCCTGCGCCGCGTTGATGGCACCACTCCCCGGCCAGCCACGCCCCAGACCCGCCCCGCTGAACCGACGTCAGGCCCTGCAGCTGATGGACAGCGCCTACCTGGCCGCCTCGACGGCCCTGCTCTGGGTGGCGCTGTACTACCTGCCGGTGGGGGGGCCCATCTTCCGGCTGACGTTGCCCCTTCCCCTGGCCTTGTTGCTGCTGCGGCACGGCTCCCGGATCGCCCTGGAGGGGCTTGTGGTGTGTGTGCTGCTGCTGGTCGCCCTGATGGGACCGATCCGTGGGCCGCTGATGCTGTTTCCTTACGGAATCCTGGGAATCTGGCTGGGTTGGGGCTGGCGTCGGCGCTTGAGCTGGTGGGTGACCTGGTCCGTCGGCACGGTGATCGGCAGCCTCGGTTTCCTGGTCCGGCTGGCGGTGCTCTCCGTGCTTCTCGGCGAGAACATCTGGGTGGTGCTCACCACCTCGGCCTCGGGCCTGGTTGAGAAGCTGCTGGCCCTGATGCAGATCACCGTCTCCCTCGATCTGGTTCAGGTGCAGCTCGCGGCCCTGCTGCTGGTCCTGCTTCAGAACCTGATCACGGTGTTCGCCCTCCATGCCCTCGCCCACTGGATCTTCGCCCGCATCCAGGAGCCGATCCCGGAGCCGCCGGAAGGCCTGCTGGCCGTGTTCGGACTGGACGGACCCTGAGCCAGGCATGCACGCCGCCGAGGGCCTGCCGCCCCTGCCGACCCTGATCTCTGGTTCCCCTGTTGAGGCCGGGCACTGGTGGTGCCATGGTGCGGCCGGCGCCGATCGGGCCCAGGTGCTGTTGCTTCTGGCGGCAACGGACACAGCGGCCATTCCTGGGATCTCGGCAGCGGGCTCCACCCCCGCAGCGCGTCGCCTCACCGCAGCCGCCGATGCCGAATTGCTGCTGCTGGGTCCTGAAGCCCACCGGCCCCACGCCCTGCCTCCCCTGCCGGCCGGGGTCTCACCTGCCCTGATCAGTCAGGTGGTGATCGAAAGCCTTGCTCTGCCGGTGCTGGTGATCGATCTCGGGGTGGCCGTGCCGGCCGCGGTCCCCCATCTGCGCCTGGCCGGCCAGGGGGCCGCCGCCTGCCTCAGCACGGGGCAGGCGATGACGCCAGAGCGGGTGCAGGCCCTGATCGAGCGGGGCCGCCGCCTCGGGCGAGGCTGGGCGCGCCGCACGACCCATCGGCCGCTGGTGCTGGCGGAGTGCGTGCCGGGCGGCACCAGCACAGCCCTGGCCACCCTGCTTGGCCTCGGCATTGCGGCGAGCGGACTGGTGAGTGGCAGCCTGCAGCAGGCCGACCATCAAGGCAAGGAACGCCTGGCCCGCCAGGGGCTGGCAGCGGCCGGCCTGCAGCCGATCACCACCGCTGCCGGCAGCAGCGATCCGCGGGCCGTGCTGGCGGCGGTCGGTGATCCGATGCAGGCCCTGGCGATCGGGCTGGTGCAGGCGGTGGCCGCCCACGAGCGACCGGTTCTGCTGGCTGGAGGCAGCCAGATGGCGGCGGTGCTGGCCCTGTCCCTGGCCGACAGCTCTCCGGAGGAGCGCCAGCGCCTGGCCCGCCAGGTGGCGATCGGCACCACCGCCTGGGTCGCCCACGAGGCGAGCAGTGACCTGGGGCGGCTGCTGCAGTTGATCGGCGAACGCTTCAGGGTCTCCTGTCTGGGTCTGGCCAGCGGGCTGAGCTTCGGGGGCTGCCGCCAGCAGGCCCTGCGCGACTATGAGGATGGTTATGTCAAGGAGGGGGTGGGAGCCGGTGGGCTGGCCCTGATCTGGCAGCGCAGCGGCCGCTCGCTCGAGGCCCTGGCCGAGGCCTGCGATCGCGCCTGCGAACGGCTGCAGGAAACGGCACCCATGGGCTTCTAGGGTCAGGCCATGGCGACCTTCACCCGTCGGCGACTGCTCAGCCTCTCGGCCGGAGGGGCGTTGGCGCTGCTCGGCGGCTGCGCTTCGGGCCGCAGGGGCAGCCTTGTGCACAGCCCCGGCAGCCTGCCCGGAAGCTGGTTGTCGGCGCTGCCGAAGGATTGGCAGGGCCGGGCCGTGGCCGGCCCCCGGCAGGTGCTGGAGGCCAGCAGCGCCGACCTGATCCAGCTCAACGATGGCTGGGCCACCACCGCCGGGGCCAGCACCTTTGCGCCCCTGGGGGCGGAGATCCTGCCCCTGCTCCGGCAACTCGATCCGTTCACAGCCCCGATCAGCCGATTGCTGGCGCCTGCCGGACACCCGGTTCGGGCCTTCCCCTGGGCCTTCGGCACCTGGTTGCTGCTGGTGCGCGAGCGACCGGATCTGCTGGAGCGGGCCTCGGAGGGCTGGTCGGTGCTCCTCGATCCGAGCCTGAAAGGGAAGCTGGTGCTGCCCTCGAGTCCGCGGGTGGTGATCAGCCTGCTGGCCGGTGGCGGCGGCCAGCAGGCCCCGACCCTGCCCGACCAGCTGCGCCGACTGCGGCGTCAGGCCCTGGCCTACGACGATCGTGATGGACTGAATCTGCTTCTGAACGGTGATGCCGAGGCGATCGTTCTGCCGAGCCAGCGTGCCCTGGCCCTGCTGCGCCGCGATCCAAGGCTGCAGGCCCTGCAGCCCAACGGCGGCACGCCCCTGATCTGGAACCTGCTGCTGTGCCCGAACAGCGCCTCGATGCCATTGCCCGTGACCTGGTTCGCCAGGATTCTCCAGGAGCCGGGGCTGAGCCAGGCCCTGAATGACGGTTGGGTGCCCCCCCTGCCCCGGGCCCGCCTCGAGGGCGCCGTGGCACGGCAACCGGCGGCCCTGCGCGGCCTGTTGCTTCCCGATCAGGAGCTGCTGCTTCAGTGCCACACGCTGGCACCGCTGAATGCGGCGGAGCGCGCCAGCGCCCAGGCCCTCTGGGATGGGGCCGCACCGGTGTCCCCCTAGCCCCAGAGCCGCCGCCGCGGCGCTGCCGCCAGGCGCCGATGGGTGTCGGCAAGAAGGTCGGGAATCGGCAGCTCCAGCGGGCAGCGCGGCAGGCAGTCGCCGCAGCGCTCGCAGGCGGAGGCATCGCGCTGCTCCCACCAGGCGCCTGCCCGCCCGATCAGGTTGTAACGCTCGCCGGCAAACGCCTGCATGCCGTGGCCCACGGCCAGGTTGCGCAGGCGCAACAACGCGGGGATCGGCACCTCCTGGGGGCACGGCAGGCAGGCCCGGCACTGGCCGCAACGCTCGGGACCGAGCCGTTCGCCGCCGGCCCTGGCCAGCCGCTCCAGGGCCTGATCCAGGGCGTTGGGGCTGGAGGGTGTGCGGGGATGATCGGTGGCCGCCAGGCGCTCGGCCCAGATCAGATCCGAGGGCTGAGCCGCACCGAGGCTGAGGGTGGAGATCCCCTGATCGAGCAGAAAGCGATAAGCCAGCTCGAGGGGATCAAAGGGTGCGCAGTCCGCGCGCAGTTCCGGGGGCGGATCGAACAGGCGACCACCCTTGTCGGCTGGAGAGATGGCCAGCACGCCGAGTCCCGCCGCCAGGGCGGCCCGCGCCAGCGGCAGGCGCTCCTGATCGAACAGATGCAGGTGCAGGGCGCAGAAGCGGAAACGGCCGCTGGCCAGGGCCTGCTCGATCAGTGCTGTGGACCCATGGCTGCTGAAGCCCACCTGGGCCACCAGGCCTTCGGCTTCGGCCCAGTACAACAGCTCAGCACCAGGCCCCCGCAGGCTCCACTCCAGATCGGCCGCGGTGTTGAGACCATGCACGGCCAGGTTGTCGAGTCGCTGCAGTCCGAGCCGGGCGAGCAGCGCCCGC
>CAIXOZ010000024.1 GCA_903921295.1 uncultured cyanobacterium
GAGGATCCCGGCCATCCGCTCGGAGTCCGCCTTGTTCATCTGGCAGCCGAAGGTGGTGATCCAGTAGCTGCCACGGCCGTCGCCGGAAGGGGAATCCGTGCGGTCGCGGTCCGGAGCAGGGATCTGGCCCAGGGGGGAGCCTGTCGCGGGGCTGGCCTGAGCGGTGGGATGGGTCGCCGTCATCCCACCAGTTTCAGCCATCGCCGACACATCCCAACAGAAGCAAAAAACGAAACCCCCAGGTCGGCAAACGACCTGGGGGTTTCGAGGTTCGAGGGCGAGCGAGGGGAATCGAACCCCCGTATGGCGGAATCACAATCCGCTGCCTTAACCGCTTGGCTACGCCCGCCACGGCAGTTCAAGACTACAACAGCCTGGACCGCCTCCCCTGCAGACCCTGCCTGGCGACAGGGTCTGCAGGAGCCGCATCAGAACCGACACAAACCAGCCGCGATCCACGAATAAACCCGGGAACCCGATCAGAATTGCCGCTGTGATTGGCTGCGGCTGTGTGAATCCAGAGATTTCGAGCGCAGCCAGCGATTCGTCACCACCGGGGCGTGAAGCCAGTCGCCAACGCTTCTCCTGGATCGAATCAGCACGGAAGCTCTGGCCTCTGGGCCCGGCGCTGTTGCTGCTTGGCAGCCTGGCCTGGAGCAATCCCGGTCCGAAAGAATTCGAAAGCTTCTCCGGCGATCACCTCGTGCAACTGCTGAGCCAGGAGTTCTGCCGAGGCTCGAGCCTGCCGTTGCTGCTCAACTTTCTCACCAGCGACTGTCCCGAGCTGCTGCGCTCCCAGCAGCCGGCGCTGGCCTCCCTTGCCGCCGCCAGCAGCGAGCGGCTCAACCTCGGCCTGCTGAGCGTTTACCGCACCCAGCTCGGGGGTCAGCGGGTTCTCCGTCACTGGCCCCTGCCCATCTATTCCGTGATCACCCTGGGGGTGGCTGGTCAGTTCTTCATCCTGAACACGTCGGTGCAGGAAGCGACGGATCCGGCGCGATGACAGCACTGCCGCCGCTGCGGTTGCCCCGCGCCCTGCTGGAAGCTCCCGGCGACGGCTGGCCGGGCGCCGATGCCGATGGGTTGATCACGGTCGTGCTTGAGCATCGCGAGGGACGCTGGGTCGACCTCAGACCGGCGAGGCGCCAGGAACAACCGGCGCTGATGGCCCTGCCCCCGCTGGTCGAACCCCATGCCCATCTCGACAAGGTGTATAGCTGGCCGGAAGCGCAGAACCGCTCCGGCACGATGGCCGAAGCGCTGAGGGCGAACCGGGCCGAGCACGACCTTCGCCGGGCCGATCGGGTGGCGGAGCGCGCCGAACGGGCCCTGCGCGAGGCCTGGCAGCTCGGGTTGCGGGCCATCCGAAGCCACATCGACAGCCATGGTCCCGGCGCCGCCCCGGCCTGGCAGGTGCTGCCCGACCTTGCCGACGCCTGGCGGGATCGGATCGCGCTGCAACTGGTGGCGATGGTGCCGATTGCACACTGGACCACCGCCAGCGGCGAAGCCCTGGCGGCCGAGGTGGCGGCCAGGGGCGGGCTGCTGGGGGGGGTGATCGGCCCTCCGTTCCGCCGCGGCCCCGGGGATGCCCGGGCCCTGGAGGCCATGCTGCGCCTGGCCGATCGTCACGGCTGTGGTATCGATCTGCATATCGATGAGGGCGATGACGCCCCCGGGGAGGGGGTGAGCCTGCTCTGTTCAGTGCTGGAGCGCCTCGGCCTGCGGCTGCCGATCACCTGCAGTCATGCCGCGAGCATGGCGCTGCTGGCGGCACCGGCCCTGACGGCCCTGGTGGAACGCATGGCCGCCCTGGACCTGACGGTGGTGGCCCTGCCACGCACGAATCAGTATCTGCTGGCCCGTCAGGAAGGGCGAACGCCGCTGCTGCGACCGCTGGCGCCGATCCGGCAGCTGCAATCGGCCGGAGTCACCGTCTCGGTCGGCATCGACAACGTGCAGGACCCCTGGTTCCCCGGCGGCGATTTCGACCCACTCGCCCTGCTGCGGGATGCGGTGACGATGACCCACCTGCTCCCCTGGCAGCGCTGTGGCCTGGCACCCTTCACCACGGCGCCGGCCCGGATCCTGCAGCTGCCCTGGGATGGGGTGATCCGGCTCGGCGGCTCCGCCGATCTGATCGTGATCGACGCCCACGGCTGGACAGAGCTGCTGATCCGATCGCCGCAGCGGAGGGTGCTTCGCTCCGGAACCTGGCTGGCTGCGCCAGCCTGGCAGCAGCCAGCGGCCGCGCTGCTTGGCATCAGTCCCACCCTGGCCTGACGCGATGACCCATCTCCCCGACGGGCTGCCCCCCCTGCCCGCCCTGGCTGAACCAGAGCAGATCGAGGCCGTGGCCCGCGATCTCGAGGGCCTGCCCCTGGTGCGTTCCACCGTCGAACTGGAACGTCTCTCCCGTGACTTCCACGAGGACTCGCCGGTGCTCACGCCCCTGCTCGCCGGCCGGGTCGCCCAGCTCGGGGTGCACGCCAGCAGCGTCGAGGCCGTGCAGCGGGTGGCCAGCGCCTGCGTCCGCCACGCCGTTCCCCTGACCTTGCGCGGGGCCGGCACCGGCAACTACGGCCAGTGCGTCCCCCTGGCCGGAGGCGTTGTGCTCGATCTGTCGGGCCTGAATCGCCTGCGTGCGATCGATCCGCTCACCGGGGTGTTCACGGCCGACGCCGGCATCGGCCTGGCGGCTCTTGATGACCAGCTCCGGCAGGCCGGCCGCGCCCTGCGACTGCTGCCGAGCACGGCCCGCAGCGCCAGTCTTGGCGGCTTCATCGCCGGGGGCTCCGGCGGCCTCGGCTCGGTGCGCTGGGGCTTCCTGCGCGATCCAGGGCATCTGCTCGGGCTTGAGGTGGTGACCCTCGAGCCGGAGTCCAGGCGGCTGGAGCTGGCTGCGGCAGCCAGTCGGCCGCTCAACCATGCCTATGGCTGCAACGGCATCATCACCGCCCTGACGATGGCGAGCACCGAAGCGGTGGCCTGGCAGGAGCTGGTGATCGGGTTCAGCGACTGGGAACGGGCCGTGGTCGCCGCCCGGACGATCGGGGAATCCAGCCTGGTGCTGCAGTCGCTCTGCCTGCTGGAGGCACCGCTCTGTGGTGCCATGCCCTGGCCCGGGGGGGGCGGTGGCGGCACCGACGCCGACCATCGACTTCTCGTTCAGGTCAGTCCCGATGGGCTGCCACTGCTCCTGAGCTGGCTGGCTGAGCTCGGGGGGCGGCTGCTGTGGCAACGGCCGGCCGGAAGCGGCCAGGGCCTGCCGTTGGCAGAGTTGACCTGGAACCACACCACGCTGCACTGGTGCCGACGCCAGAGCGGCTGGACCTATCTGCAACTGTTGCTTCCCCAGCCGGAGCTGGCCTGCCTGCAGGGCCTCAAGCAGGCGTGGGGCGATGACCTGCTCTGGCATCTCGAGGGAGTGCGCTCGCAGGGAGCCCAACGACTGGCCGCCCTGCCACTGGTGCGCTGGCGGGGCCGAGAGGCACTCGAACGCCTGATCGATCAGGTGCTTGAACGAGGGGGCCTGTGCTTCAACCCGCATGTGCTCACAGTCGAAGATGGTGGCCTCGGGGTGATCGATGCCGACCAGGTGGCCGCCAAGACGCTCTACGACCCGGACGGTCTGCTCAATCCGGGCAAGTTGAGGGGCTGGTGGGAACGCCCGTGAGCGCTGCCTGGGCGACCGGTTGCGTCCTCAGCAGCCGAGGCTTGCCCTGGTGCTGACCCCGGTGCTGGGATTGGTGCCGCTGGCGGTCTGACAGAGCTGACGCAGATCCGCACGGTCGATCAAAGCGTCGCTGAAATCCGCATTCACCACCTTGGCCCCATAGAAGCTGCTGCCGGTGGCGATCACCCCGACCAGCACGGCATTGCTGAGGTCGGTGCCGCTCATATCGACCCGGTCGAGCAGGGCATCGGAGAGATCGGCGCCACTGAAATCGGCCTCCGCAAAGGCACCCTGGGTCAGGATCGCCCCATGCAGATTGGCGCCGGAGAAATCGGCGCCCCGACCGACGGCACCGGCGAAGGAAGCATTGGCCAGGTTCTGGCCGTGGAAATCCTTGTTGCTCTGGTTGGTCAGCGTGTAATCGACGCTGTCCTGGAACAGGGCCCGATCCTGAAGGCCGACGCCGGTCCTGGTGTCGAGAGCCAGGGCGCCACCGGCCCAGCCGACGAGCAGGATCACGGCCAGGGGGACCGCAGACACCGCCACCAGGAGCCGACCAGCGGCCAGACGCTGGTCAAGGGGAAACAGCCGCCGGAGGGGCGACAGTCGCCGCAGAACCCAGGGGAGCAGGCGCATCAACTCGGAACCGTCTGCGTTCAGTGTGGCGCCCCCGTCTCCAGCCTGGGATCAGCGAGCAGATCCGCCAGCAGATACAGCGATCCCGCCACGATCAACGGCGTCTCCGCCGTGGCCCTAGCAGGATCCACGAGGAGCTGATCAAGCGCCGCCTGCGCCGTTTCCGCCCTCTGCATCTGGGGAGCCAGCTCCGGGCAGGCCTGCTGCAGGGCCTGAAGATCCCAGCTGCCATGACCGGCCACAGGCACGATCCAGAGCTGATCCTGGGGTCGGATCAGGGCCCGCAGCATCGCCGGAGCCTGCTTGGCCGCAAGCATCCCGAGCACGTAACAACGCCCCTGATCGCAGGAAGGTGCGGCGGCGGCTCGCTGATCGAGCTCCCTGCGCAGGGCGATCGCAGCCGGTAGATTATGGGCGCCATCGAGCAACAGCGATCGGCCCGACCAACGGGCCGGCTGCAGCCGCCCAGGCCATTGGGCCGTGGCGAAGGCGGCGGCGATCGCCCCATCCGCCAGATCCAGACCACGCTGCTGCAGGGCCCTGAGCATCCCGAGGGCGACGGCACTGTTGGTGCGCTGGACCTCCCCGGGCAATGAGGGCGACCAGATCAGTCCATCCGCGGCCAGGCGGCCATCCGCCAGCGTCTCCGCCGGCTGCACCCAGCGCAGCTCAGCTCCGACCCGTTGGGCCTCGGCCGTGAGCACGGCGGCCACATCCGCTGGCTGGGGCCCACTGATCGCGACGGCACCAGCGGAGAGCACCCCCGCCTTCTCTGCGGCGATGCTGGCCAGATCGGGACCGAGCACCTCGCTGTGATCCAGACCGATGCTCGCGAAACCGATCACGGGCCGTTGCTGATGCGCCGTGGTGGCATCGAGCCGCCCACCGAGACCGACCTCAAGCACCGCCAGATCCACCCCCGCCTCGGCGAAGTGGACGAAAGCAGCGACGGTGATCCACTCAAACGGCGTCAGTTGATGGTGCAGGCCGCCGGCCTGCAGACGCTCCAGCAGCCGCCGCATGGCCGGCGGCGCGATCGACTCGCCATCGATACGGAGCCGCTCACACCAACTGAGCAGGTGGGGAGAGGTGTACAGGCCTGTGCGGTGGCCGGCACGGCTCAGGGCCGCGGCCACCAGCGTGCAGATCGAGCCCTTCCCATTGGTGCCAGCCACCTGAACGGCCGGAAAGCGCTGATCGGGATGCCCCAGCGCCGCCAGAGCCTCCTGCATCCGTCCCAGCGACAGGTCGATGCCCCGCGGCGCGAAAGGCTCGAACAGGTCTTCGAAACCATCCAGGACCAGAGAGGTCGAGCGGCTGACGGAACCGTCAGCAGAGGGAGGACTCAGGGCCATGGACTGCGGGTCAACCCACCAGGCTCTGCAGAGCCCGCTCGAGCAGGGCCACCGCCCGACGCAGGTGACGACGCCGGATCACAAGCGGCGGCACGAAGCGCACCACCTGGGGCCCAGCCGGCACCACCAGCAGGCCCTCGGCCATCGCAGCGCGAACCAGATCAGCCGCCGCCGGGCCTTCGGGGCGCAGCACGAGTCCCTGCAGCAGTCCCCAGCCGCGCACACCTTCCAGCTGGCGGGGGTGGCGAGCCACGAGATCGGCAAGCAGGGCCTGAAGCTCCTGACCCATGGCGGCGGCATGATCCACCAGGTGCTGGCGCTCGAGCTGCTCCACCACGGTCAGACCAGCCCGACAGGCCAGGGGATTACCCCCGAAGGTACTGGCGTGCTCACCGGGGCGGAAATGATCGACGGATGCCTTCACGGCCAGCGCGCCGATCGGAATGCCTCCGCCCAGGCCCTTGGCCAGGGTGATCGCATCGGGCTCGACACCGAGGTGCTCATAGCCCCAGAGACGACCGGTACGGCCAACCCCGACCTGCACCTCATCGAAGATCAGCAGAAGGTTGTGGGCATCACAGAGCTCGCGGATGCGTCGGAAGACGGTCGGATCGCCGGGATGGACGCCCCCTTCGCCCTGCAGCGGCTCGAGCAGCACAGCCGCCACCCTCGGCCCGTCCGCTTCACAGCGCTCAAGCAGGGCCTCAAAGGCGTGGATGTCGTTGTAGGGGAAGTAGCGGAAGCCCTGCACCATCGGCTCAAAGCCCTGGTGATATTTGGGCTGACCGGTGGCGGTGACCGCGGCCAGGGTGCGGCCATGGAAACTGGCCTGGGCCGTGAGGATCAGCGGTTCCTCGATGCCGCGCACCTGGTGGCCGTGCTTGCGCGCCAGCTTGATCGCCGCCTCATTGGCCTCAGCGCCGGAATTGCAGAAGAACACCCGGTCGGTGCAGCTGTTGGCGCTGATCCAGCTGGCCAGCTGTTCCTGCTCAGGGATCCGATAGAGATTGGAGACATGCTGCAGGCGCCCGAGCTGCCGGGAGAGGGCCCGGCGCATCGGCGTGCTGCTGTGGCCGAGCGTGCACACCGCAATGCCTGCGACCGCATCGAGGTAGCGCCTGCCCTGGCGATCCCAGAGCCACACCCCACGCCCCCGCACCAGCTCGATCGGGAAGCGGGCGTAGGTGTCCATCACGGCGCTTCCGGAGGCCGGCGCGCTGGCTGGGGCTGCGGCAGTCGAATGGGGATCAATCGACGGCTTCATCGTCACCGCTGCAGCAAGGAGGGATGGGAGCGGTGGGACTCGAACCCACATGCCCGAAGGCGCTCGATTTTGAGTCGAGTCCGTCTACCAATTCCGGCACGCTCCCTC
>CAIXOZ010000025.1 GCA_903921295.1 uncultured cyanobacterium
ACCCACAGCTACACGGGTGACCAGCGCATCCTCGACGCCGCCCACCGCGACCTGCGCCGTGCCCGCGCCGCTGCCGTGAACATCGTTCCCACCAGCACCGGCGCCGCCAAGGCCGTGGCCCTGGTGTATCCGCCGATGAAGGGCAAGCTCAGCGGCATCGCCCTGCGGGTGCCCACCCCCAACGTGTCGGTGGTGGACATGGTGCTGGAGATGAGCCGTGATACCACCGCTGAAGAGGTGAACGCCGTGCTCAAGGCCGCCTCCGAGAACGGCATGAAGGGGATCATCAAGTACAGCGACCTGCCCCTGGTGTCGAGCGATCACGCCGGCACTGACGAGAGCACGATCGTCGATTCCGACCTCACCCTGGTGATGGGCGGCAACATGGTCAAGGTGATCTGCTGGTACGACAACGAGTGGGGCTACAGCCAGCGCGTTGTCGATCTTGCAGAGATCGTGGCCAAGAACTGGAAGTGATCGTCTCCTGAGGCGGCGCGTTCCGAACTACGGCTGACCTTGCCATCGGCCCCCGCGAGGGGGCCTTTCTGATGGCTTCAGATCGTCTCCGGGCCGGTTCAGGTGCTCAGAAAGTGGGTGAATCCGGAGTTGGCGGTCGCGATCGCCCGTCCGTCCTCCAACCAGTGCAGCCCCTCAGGGGCCTCGCTGCCGGTGAGGGTTCCGATCAACCGTGAGCCTGGTAACCGGGCCTGCAGGGCATTGGCCCAGTGGGGTTCCAGGGCGAGCACCAGCTCGAAGTCCTCCCCGCCTGCCAGGCACCAGTCTGGGCCCTGTCCGAGCGTGGCCATGGCCGGCGCCATGGGCAGGTGCCGGCGGCTGAGGGCGGCTCCACAGCCACTGGCCCGGGCGATCGACAGCACGGCCGCCAGCAGGCCGTCACTGCTGTCGGCACCGGCCACCCGCCAGGGAACGGCGGGGGGCCGGCAGTCCGCCAGAGCGTGAATGACATCAAATCGCCCCCGGGGGCGACGGTGGGCCCGGATCGCCTCGGTTTCCAGGGCCCGGCGCAGGCCTGGCTCGAGCTGATCAAGCCCCTGAACCACCTCCCCGCAGAGCAGGGCCAGGCCGAGGCGGCTGAGACCGTGGGGACCACTGGCCAGAAGACGATCGCCACTCCTGCCATCCCGCCGCCGGATCGGACCGCCGTCCGCGCTTCGGGGCAGGCGTCCGAGGGCGGTGATCGCCAGCATCCGCACCGGACCGCTGCTGCAGTCGCCGCCCAGCAGCACACCGCCGCAGCTGTCCAGAGCCTGCCTGAGGCCTGTGTAGACCCCTTCCACCCAGTGCCACGCTGTGCTCGGTGGCGCCACCAGGGCCACGGTCAGCCCCAGGGCTGTGGGGCAGCCCATGGCAGCCAGATCCGAGAGGTTGGCCATCGCCGCACGCCAGCCCACATCCTCGGCGGCGGTGGTGGGATCGCTGAAATGGACGCCATCGACGAGCACATCGGTGCTGACGACGATCTCCTGGCCGGGGGCGCCATCAGCGCAGGAGATCAGGGCGGCGTCATCGTCGAACTGCCGGGGTGGAGCAAAGCGGGCCAGGCGATCGATCAGGCCCCATTCGCCCAGATCCGCCAGGGTTTCAGGCGCTCTGGAGTCGCCTTGCGCCGCCTCAGGCATGGGGCCGCAGCTGGTCGGCCCCCTCGATCACGGTCGCCTTGATGATGCCGTCGTCGGCGGTCAGTTCCTCGAGCACATCGAAACCATCGACCACGTAGCCGAAGGCGGCGTAGCGACCATCGATCAGGTTCAGACCGGCCGGTGTCAGTTCCGGTTCAAACAGGAACAGGAAGAACTGGGAGGAGCCGTCATCGAGGGCCTGGTCCGAGTGGGCCCAGCCCAGGGTTCCCTTGGCGTTGAAGGGAAGGGTCGGTTCGGCCTTGAACAGGCCCAGATCTTCGAAGGTGAGGTTGTAGTAGGGCTCCTCCTGGCCGGGCACACGGATCTCCAGGGGCACGCGGCGCACGGAACCGGTCCTGGGGTCGACGTAGCCGTCAGCAGGTCCCTTCGGATCTCCGGTCTGGAGAACGTAGAAGTCCTCGGCCCGGTTGAAGGGAAGGTCGTCGTAGAAGCCGCGTTGGGCCAGATCGACGAAGGCACCCGCCGTCAGGGGGGCGTTGTAGCCGTCAACGACCGTGATCAGGTCCCCCTTGGTCGTTGTCAGGCGCACTGTGGCTCTGCCCAGCAGCCGGGGCAGGGCATCGAATTCGGAGGGGATCGTGAAGGGGAAGGGGCCGACCAGGATCGCCTCGGCCTCGCCGATCGTGCTCAGGGCCTGACGTCGGTCGGTGAGGAAGGCTTCGCGGTCCTTGTGATCGGTCGCTTCCGTCAGGGCCTGGAGCTGGGTGGTCAGGGTGTCCAGCAGCTGTTGGACCCTGCCCTGCTCTCCGGCGGGGAAGGCGGTCTCGAGGGCCGTCCGCCGGCTGTTGAGCAGCGACTGAGCCCGATGCACGTTGGTGCTCAGGGCACTCCAGCGTTTGGCCCGCAGGTCATCACTGGTGGCCTCCAGACGGTGCTGCAGCTCCTGCAGATCCGGTTGCTGAATCGGCAGCGCATTGCGCAGCAGCGCCGCCGGATCGGTGACGGCGTTGCCGGGAGGCAGGGCGGCTTGGGCCGGGCTGGCCATGGCGGTGCAGACCAGCAACACCAGGGCGACCAGGGTGCCGAGCCAGCGCCGCCGTGCTCGGGGTGTCGGTGTCAGGGTTGGGCGAATGTGTGCGCTTGTGACAGCCCGATCAGGGTGGCCGCTGCTGCCGGCCGCTCTCCCCAGGGGCTGGGGAGCGGGATGACTGCCTGCCTGGGGTGTGCTGCCCCTGCTCTGCTGCCTCCCCACCATGCCCTTGCCGTGCTGTGTCTGACCGGACTCTGGCATGGAGAGACGGGGCTCCGTTGGGGGTGGTTCTGTGGCCAGCCTTACAATCCCCCAGATCCGAATCGTCGGAATGATCTCCAGCAACGACTTTCGTACCGGTACCACGATCGAGCTGGATGGCCAGGTCTGGCGTGTCGTCGAATTCCTGCACGTCAAGCCCGGCAAGGGCTCGGCCTTCGTGCGCACCAAGCTGAAGGCTGTCCAGAGCGGCAACGTGGTCGAAAAGACCTTCCGTGCCGGCGAGACCGTGCCCCAGGCCGTTCTCGAGAAGGCGACCCTCCAGCACACGTACATGGAGGCCGACGATTTCGTCTTCATGGACATGGCGTCCTACGAGGAGACCCGCCTCACCGCCAAGCAGATCGGTGATCAGCGCAAGTACCTCAAGGAGGGCATGGAGGTGAATGTCGTCTACTGGAACGGCAAACCTCTGGAGGTTGAGCTTCCCAACTCGGTGGTGCTCGAGATCACCCAGACCGACCCTGGCGTCAAGGGCGACACCGCCACCGGCGGCACCAAGCCGGCCATCGTCGAGACCGGTGCTCAGGTGATGGTGCCTCTGTTCCTCTCGATCGGCGAGAAGATCAAGATCGACACCCGTACGGATTCCTACCTCGGTCGGGAGAACTGATGGCCATGCAACTCGATCACGATCAGCTCAACAAGCTGCTGGCTTTCCTCGGCGAGAGCGACATTCAGGAGTTCAAGCTCGAGGGCGACGATTTCCGCCTCGAGGTCCGTCGCAACCTGGCTGGTCCCGCTCCTGTGACCGTGGTTCAGACGGCAGCGCCGGCTCCGGCCGTGCTGTCTGCCCCCGCTGAGGCTCCCTCGGCACCCCCGCCGGCCGCGGCGGCGGCGCGCCGCAACGATCTTCTGGAGATCAGGGCGCCCATGGTCGCCACGTTCTACATGGCCCCTGCTCCGGGTGAGGCCCCGTTCGTTTCCATCGGCGATCGCATCAAGGTCGGTCAGACCGTCTGCATCCTCGAGGCGATGAAGCTGATGAATGAGATCGAGGCCGACGTCGCTGGCGAAGTGGTGGAAATTCTTGTGGAGAACGGTACGCCTGTCGAGTTCGACCAGGTGTTGATGCTCGTCAAGCCCGGCTGAGGATCGGCTTCCGCCGGCTTTTCACGGATCACGCTCTCTGAACCCGCGGATCTCAGGGTCGTTGCGCGTCACACCCTGATCATCGACTGATGGCTGCCCATGAACAGAGGCCTGGGTGCTCAACCGAGTTCCCAGGCCGCCTCGATGGCAGCGGCCATGCTTGCACCTCGGGCCACGCCGCGCCCGGCGATCGCCTGGCCGGTGCCGTGGTCGGGGGAGGTGCGCAGGAAGGGCAGTCCCAGGGTGGTGTTCACGGCGGCGTCGAAGGCCAGCACTTTCACCGGCAGCAGGCCCTGGTCGTGATAGAGCGCCAGGAAGCCATCGGCGGCTGTTCCTGATCCCTGCCAGGCCGCAGCTGCGTCGAGCCAGCAGGTGTCCGGTGGCAGCGGCCCCTCCAGGGGCACCTCCGGATGCTGCCGTCGCCAGGCGTCCACCGCCTCGATCATCCAGTCAACTTCTTCGTGACCCAGTTGCCCGCCTTCACCGGCGTGGGGGTTGAGACCGGCCATCGCCAGTCTGGGTTGTTGGCGCAGGCGCCGGCAGAAGTTCAGCAGCACATCGAGCTTCTGGTGGATCAGTGCCGGCGTCAGGGCAGTCGGCACGGCTGCCAGGGGAATGTGGGTGGTGGCCAGCAGGGTGTTCAGGCGCCAGTCTCCGGGCCCGCCCCAGGCTGGTCGTGCCGTGAACAGCATCGATGCCTGCGCCACGCCCGCCAGCTCGGCCAGTCGTTCGGTCTGGCCGGGATACCCATGCCCGGCAGCATGCCAGGCGGTCTTGGCGATCGGCGCGGTCACCAGGGCGCGGCAACGGCCGCTCTGCACCAGATCAACGGCAGCTGTCAGCCAGTGGAAACTCGCTGCTCCGGAGGCGGCTGTGATCGCGCCGGTGTGCACCGGTCCCCGGATGTCCGCGAGGGGTTGATCGTGCCAGTCAAAGGCGTCGGGATCGGCCAGCGGCGCATCGCTGCAGGTGCGCAGGGCCTGATGCTGCTCCTCCAGCCAGCGCCGACAGCCGACGAGGACCACCGGAATCTGCTGGTGTCGAAGGGTCGCGAGGGCCTTGAGTGCCACTTCGCCGCCGATGCCGGCTGGATCTCCCAGGGCCAGGGCCAGGGGCCGCCGGTCTCCCCTAGGGTCCTGAGGGCTCCCGTCGTGGCTCGGATCACCCATGGTGCGTCTGTTGGTGCTGGGTCTGATGGTGCTTGGCACCGCCACAGGTCTGCAGCGTGGTTGGCTGGTGATCCGCTGGTGTCAGGTGGCTCATGACCTGCTGGGACCTGCGCTTGCGGGCAACCCGGACGACTGTCGCCGGCCCTGATCCTTCCCCGCCAGGGCCTCGTTGCCCTGCTCCTCGGTCAGGCTGGCGCGGAAGCCCTCCCGATAGGTGGGATGGATCAGCCGGTAGCCGAGGGTCTGGCAGAGCAGTCGGTTGCTCACCCGCCGATTTTCCTCCCAGAAGCTCCGGGCCATCGGGCTGAGGCTGTCGGCCACCTCCTCCAGGCGTTCGAAGGGTGGCAGGCCCAGACCGAGCAGATGGGCTGCGTAAGCGAGCGTTTCGCTCGAGGGACAGGGAGCGTCGTCGGCCACGTTCAGTACGGCTGGCCGCTGCTCGGGGGACAGGAGCAGGTTGTGCAGCACGGCGCCGGCGATGTCATCGACATGAATCCGCGAGAAGACCTGCCCAGGTTTGTGAATCAGCCGAGCCCGACTCTGGCGCAGGTTGTCGAAGGGGCAGCGACCTGGGCCATAGATGCCCGGCAGCCGGAAGCGTTGCAGGGGCCAGCCCCTGGCCAGCCAGGCCCTTTCGCTCTGGACCCGCGCCTCACTGCGCTGGCGACATCGGCTTGTGTCGCTCGTTTCGTCGACCCAACCCCCTTGTCGGTCGCCGTAGACGCCGGTGGTGGAGAGGTAGCCGACCCAGCGCAGCGGAAGGTGTTCCAGCTGGTTGCCGAGCGCAGTCAGGGCCGGGTCCTCACCGTTGCCATCGGGGGGGATGGTGCTCAGCAGGTGCGTGACCGTCTCTGGATGCACCAGTCCTTCCAGACCGATCGGATCACCGTTGAAGGGAAGCCAGCGCAGCCTGCCGGCGTCTTCCGCGCTCCGGGCTGCCACGGTGACGGTGCTGCCGTCCCGCTGCCTGCGTCGGGTGCGATGGGTGAGCTGGACCGGCACGCCGGCCGCGGCGAGGGCGCGGCCGAGCCGCAGGCCGCTGTATCCCCCGCCCAGAATCAGAAACCCCTCGGGGCGTTGACCGGTTGGGAGCTGGGCCAACCGATCGGCGAGAGCGGCCACAGCGGGGTTGACAGCCTGGGTTGGCATGAGTACAGACGTATCAGTGATCAATCGCTGCCGTGATGGCTGTGTCCTGTCTCTCTAACGCTCTGGCCGCCCCCCTGTCTGCATCCCGTTCGTCCTGTCTCCCGGCCGTGCACTCCCGCTCCCGTGCCGGCACCACTCCGGGGGTGCCGGCACGCCGCGGCCTCCAGCGGCGCCGCCTGGGCAGGATCTCCCTTTCCGGCCGTCATGGCGCAAGAGACCATGGCGCTGTCGGCCGGCTGCCCGTGGGTTTCCGGCTGGTCCTTGCCCGGGGGCAGCGCCGCTGGCCGACGCCGGCGCTGATCATGGCCATGCTGCTGGCGCCGACCCTGATGCTTCTGGCGGCCACGGCCGCTCCTGAACAGCCCCACAGCCAGGAGGCGATCTGCCAGCGTCACCACGGCGTTGAAGCCTGTGCCGTCTGGTGAAGCCGTGGCCGCCTTCAGGCGGCCTGCCATCCCCAGGGGCTTTCCCAGGCGTCCTTGCTTCGACCCCCACGGGGTTGGGTGCTGCGTGGGGCTGGCTCCTGGCGAGGTCCGTGCTTCCGGTGCTGCGCCCCAGTGGGGGATCGGCCTTCCACAGGTGCCGAACTGGGTGTTGAGCACGGCACTGTGTTTGGCGATGTGCCTGGAGCCGACTCCGGGTTGGCCCATTGGAGGAGTCGCACGGCCAGGCGTAGATCACCATCCACCCAGGCCCTGATCGCCATGGCGCGGCGGGGGTCGTAGAAGCGCTGACGTCGATACCAGTCGAAGGCGTCGGTGTCACTTTTATGACCGTTGCAGGCCAGACAGGCGGGCACACAGTTCTCAGTGACGCTGAGACCGCCGCGACTCCGAGGCATCACATGGTCAATGGATTCTGATGCATTTCCACAATAAATGCATCGTTGATTTGTATGAGCGTGAAGCGATTGTCTCCAGCGTCGAACACGAAGTTTGGGGCAAAGATCCTCAAGGAAGACCGCGTCCCTGGCGTGCATCCGCTTGGTTCGATTGCGATCATTCTCCTCCCAATCCCATGGCTGTCAATGTGTCGAAGATTGCAGTTTCTGATCTTCACTGATCATGGCGAAACCTCGCTATCGCGCCTGAACCGCCCTAGAATTGAGGGCTGCTGGTCAACGCAATCGCCACGGCGTCCTCCCGCACCGTCCCGAAGAGTCGTGCCAGAACCGCCGACGTTCCGCGCTGTCTGATGCGGCTTGGTGCCTCGGCTCGGATCGAGGTTCATACGCCGTTTGATGCGGTCACCCAGGCGCAGTTGCGGGCCGTACGACCAGCTGGTCGTTATCGCGCGCAGACCGGCTGGTGGGAATTTCCGCTTGAGGCCGGCGGTCGCCTGCATCAGCAATTCGCTGGCCGGTTCGCGATCGAGCCCATCCTGGAGCAGTGGCTGCTCTGGTTGGCGCAGCCGCTGCCGCCGCTGCCGCCCCATCGTCAGCTCGTCGTCGCCGCGGATATCGACGAGGCGCTGGCGGATGGTCGTCGCCTGTTGCGTCATCAGCGCCTTGCGGTGCGTTGGTTGCTGGCGCGTCGTGGCGCTGTCCTGGCCGATGCGATGGGGCTGGGTAAGACCCTGACGGCGCTTGTGGCGGCACGGGCGATGGTGCGTGCCGCGGATTGTCAGGTGCTGGTGGTTGCACCGGTCGGCCTGCACAGTCATTGGCGCCAGGAAGCTCTCTCCCTCGGGCTGCAGATCAGGCTGGCCAGCTGGGCTCGCCTGCCCGCGGAGTTGCCGGAGGCCGGCACGGTGGTGCTCGTGGATGAGGCTCACTACGCCCAGAACCAGCGGGCGGTGCGTACCGAGGGCTTGCTGCGTCTGGCTCGACACCCGCGGCTGCGGGCGATCTGGCTGCTGACCGGCACACCGATGAAGAACGGTCGGCCTGCCCAGCTCTTTCCGTTGCTGGCGGCGATCGGCCATCCCCTGGCGGCGGATCAGCGGGCCTTCGAGGAGCGTTACTGCGATGGCCACTGGAGTGAGCGCCGGGGCCGCAGGATCTGGCAGGCCTCAGGGGCCACTCATCTTGAGGAGCTGCGGCGGCTGATCCGTCCGCTGTTCCTGCATCGGCGCAAGCAGGATTGCCTCGATCTGCCTCCCAAGCACCGGTTGCTGCATCCGCTGGTGCTGGAGGCCGCCGCCGCCCGTGGCTTTGAGCATCGCCTCCAGCTGGTGGTGGAGGCCTATCGCCAGCGGGCCGCCAGGGGTGTTGTGCGCCGTGACGCCGAGAGTCTGGCGGTGCTGACCGCCCTGCGCCAGATCGGGTCCGATTACAAGTGTTCTGCTGCCCAGGAACTGATTCAAACACTGCTCCATCAGGGAGAACCGGTGGTGGTGTTCACGGCTTTTGTGGCCACGGCCGAGCGTCTGCACCGCTGCCTCGGTGGCAGCCTGATCACCGGGCGTTTGCCGGCCCCTGAGCGGCAGCGTCAGGTGGATCGCTTTCAACGGGGCGATGAATCCTTGCTGATCGCCACTTTCGCCAGTGGGGGGCTTGGGTTCACCCTGCATCGCGCCCGTCATGTGCTGCTGATTGAACGTCCATGGACCCCCGGCGATGCCGAGCAGGCAGAGGATCGCTGCCATCGGATCGGGATGGGTGCCCCGCTCACCAGCCATTGGTTGCAGCTCGGGGTGGCTGATCGCCTGGTCGATGACCTGATTGCCAGCAAGGCCGAGCGGATCGATGCGCTGCTCCAGTCGCCGGGCGCACTGCAGCGGCGTCGCCTGCCCCAACTGGTGCGGGATTGGCTCGATGGCCCGGAGCGGATCCGGGGCGCCGGCGGCTGAATCCCGACCAGCGAAGTCGGCGAGCTCAGGGCTGCCGTTCAGAGCCCTGGCAAGCTCTGAGGGAAATGCGTAGATCGCTGCGCAACCGCTGGTTGCCGTTCTCTGCTGGACGCCGTTCGGCCAGGGCCAGGCTGTGTCTCAGGTCCTGGCAGGCCCTGCGCTCGTCCCCGTTGAGGCTCCAGAGCAGAGCCCGATCCCTGAACGGCAACGCATGGTGGGGATAGGCGCGGATCACGGCGTTGCAGGCAGCGATCGCCGCCGCCATGGCGTTGATGCTGGTGGCTTTCATGCAGTCGTCCGGGCGCAGCGCCGATTCGGGGCTGGCGGGGATGGTGCAGCCACCGAGTCCCAGGCTCAGCGCCAGGGCCAGGGACCAGCGGCGGATCACAGACCCTCTCACTCAGCGGCTGCTGGGCGCGCTGGGCTTTTCAAACAGGGTTCCCAGATAACGGCTGCAATCGGGGAAAGCCCCAGGATTGGCAATCACCGCTTCGGTGATCAGAACGGAGGCGTGCTCCGGGGAGGTCTTGAAGAGGCTGTTGTTGGGTTGGCGTTTGATCACGGCATAGGCGGCGTTCCAGCTCACCTCATGGCTGTTGCCTCCGGAACGCATGTAGCAATACACCTGCGCCCCTTTGGCACCTTTGCTCGCATAGGCCGAGGAGGCTGGATCCAAGGTCCCCGCTGTCGGCGATGCGCCAACTGGCGCGCCCTGGGTTGACACGCCCACCCCTGGGGTTGTGACCCCGACGCCGGGCGTGCCCATCCCCACCCCTGGGGCCGTCATCGATGCTCCCGGGATTGCCGTCGTGGGATCCGGATGGGCCTGAGCGGGCGCCGTCACCAACGGCAGCAGGGCAGCCGCAATCAGAGCGGCGAGCCTCAGGGGTCGATGACGTAGAAGGCAGCGTGCCATCGAAGCAGCAGGTGCGTTGCAGATCGCCTCAACGTATCGGCCCTGGAGGATCTGTCGAGAGCTCCGGAACGGAATGGCGCCTTGAGCGATGGCGCGATCTGTGTTCTTATCGGCCCAGATCTGCGTTCCTGTCATGGCTTCTGACTCCCTGTCCTTTCGGATCACGCGCACTGCCGAGGATCTCGCCCAGACCGTTCGCGCCCTTTCCGAACGGTTGGTCCGTCTCGAACAACGCATCGGCGCCCTGGAGCTTCAGGCAAGAGTGGCACCTGAGGTTGATCCCCGCGAGCTTGATCACCTCGCGAGCGTCGATCGCCTGCTTCAGGATTGCCGCGAACTGCTGGAGACCAGCGAGCCAGAGGTTGCTGGGGCCGTCGTTCAGGGGGCTGGCGCCGCCGCAGACCTGGAAGTCGATCAGGATTTTTCGGCGAATCCATACCATCAGGCTGCCTGAAATCTGGTTGGGTCTGTCAAACTGAAAAGAAAGCCAGCCATGGCCCACTCCGCTTCCAAGCCCCCGACGCCAGCTGCCGCCGCAGGTGCTCGGGGCTCCCAGGCCGCAGGTGCTCGATCACAGCCCCTGCGACCTTGTGTGCACAGTTCTGAGGAGGCCAGCCACGAGCTCGAGAAACTGGAATTTGCGCTGGCGGTGGCGATCACCCGCGGCGATCGGGAGCGTGAGGCGGCCTGTCGGGCGGCTATCGATGCCCTCGGTGGCAATCGTGAAGAACCGGGCACCTGAGGGGTATGGCCTGCCGCTGCGATCGCAACCTGACTGCGTGATGGGATTGCCCCCGGTGATCCGTCGGCGTCAGTGTTCAATCCATCGGTTGCCAGTCGCTGACGGTCTTCTCCAGGACTCTGCGCGTTAGGGTCAGAGAGATTACCTTGCTGATAACGACGCCAATTGCTTTGATTGGTGTCGACACCTGCTTCAAGTCCGGTACCTACGCCAACGTCAGCGCCTCCTGCGATGTTCACATCCTCACAGGAGGTTTCCACGCCATCGGTCTCCTGTTCGGTGGCTGGATCCCGTTAATCGTTTCGTCGCGATTTCAGAAGCCTCATGGCCTGATCGTCCTGTCTGAACGATCATCACGTTGGCTGCAGGCCATCCCTCTGGCAGATGTCCATGCCTCGGAAGCGGATCACCGCCCCCTGGCATCAAGCCCATCTCGGCCTTCAAGGTTCGGATGTCGGTTCATCACCCCCTGGCCCTCCTTTGATCACGAGCGCAGATCCGGAGCTCGCTTCTTCTTTTCCTATGGTCCTGACCGCAGTGCGTCAATCTCCCCCGAAGCCAGGGATGGCCGCGGCGTCCCGCCAGACAGCGGGACCTGAAAGTCGCTCGACCGTCGATCGCAGTGAATGGCAGGCCAGGGCCAAGACCCATGAGCTGGAGGCACAGCGGGCCGCAGAAGCGGGCGACATCGAGCGCTCCGCTCAGAAGATTCTTGCTGCTCTCGATTGTGAGCGCCGGGCCGGCAGTGTCGGTCCCCAGGTGCTGCAGTTGATCAAGCCCCGGTCCTGAGCTGGGGTGGCGCTGATGGCGTCCGGGTGGCTGGTGGCGCCGCGCTCTCAGATGCAGTCCATCTCAGCTCCGCCCTCCCCTGGTGGGTCAGTTGTCAGGCGCGCCTCCTGATCGCCACTGCCTGATGTCTCAGCAGAGGGACATGATCGGAAGCGTCCATAGCCTTGCGCTGGTCAGACGCGCTCAGCAGGGTGCTGGGCTCTTCGACGCCAGTTGTCTGGCGTAGGGGGATGGAGCAAGGTGCAGCGGCCCACACGAGAGTCGCGCTCGGTTGGAGATCATGACGTGGTGACCTGACCGGTTGCTTCGCTGTTGGGCAGCTTGCCTGTACGTTCTTGGGCCATCGCGAACAGTCCTGTGGATCAATTGTTGTATCGAATATGGCTTCGCTTGTTGTTATGCTAGGACCGGCAATCGATCTTGGATTGACTGAACCTATGCCTGGTAGATTAAAAGCGGACGACCGGGCTCGAACCGGCGACGTTCAGCTTGGGAAGCTGACATTCTACCACTGAATTACATCCGCATTCGCTGACTATAGCAAGGGGCGTCATGGCATGGGCGCCCCCTCCGCAGTCCGGCGGTCAGCGCGCCAGTTCGACCGCGGCGGCGGCCACGCCGGCACCGGTGGAGCCGCTGTCCAGGCCAAGTGCCTGCAGGGTGGCCTCGATCGCTGCCACAGCCGTGAGCACATCGCGATCGGCCACGAAGCCGAGGTGGCCGATGCGGAACACCTTGCCCTTGAGGTGGTCCTGGCCGCCCGCCAGCAGGATGTCGAAGCGGTTCTTCACCTCCTTGCGCAGGCTCTCGGCATCGATGCCGTTCGGAGCGACGGCGGTGATCGCCGGGCTGCCATGACCTTCGGAGGCGTAGAGCGGCAGGCCCATCGCCTTCATCGCCGCCTGGGTGGCGCGGCGGTGGCGTTCATGGCGCGCAAAGATGTTGTCCAGGCCCTCGGCCTGCATCATCTCCAGGGCCGCTTCGAGCGCGAAGTAGAGGTTCACCGGCGGCGTGAACGGGTTGCTGTCCTGGGCGGCTGATTTCCTGTATTTGCCGAGATCCAGATAGAACTTGGGCAGATCGGAGCGGCCATAGGCCTCCCAGGCCCGATCGCTCATGGCCACGAAGCCGAGTCCCGGCGGCATCATGTAGCCCTTCTGGGAGCCGGAGCCCACCACGTCGAGACCCCAGGCATCCATCGGCACATTGCAGGCCCCGAGGCTGGTGACGCAGTCAGCGATCGTCAGAGCCGTCCCGTGGGCTTTGACATGGGCCGCGATCGTCTGCAGGTCGTTGATCACCCCGGTGGAGGTCTCCGAGTGGGTGAGGATCACCGCCTTGATCGCCTTGCCGGTATCGGCTTCCAGGGCGGTGCGGAAGGCCTCGGGATCCAGCGGCTGGCCCCACTCCGCCTTGATCACCTGCACCTGCAGGCCGTAGGCCTGCGCCACCTTCACCCAGCGCTCACCGAACTTGCCGTTGTCCCCGCAGAGCACGGTGTCGCCCTTGCTGAGGACGTTGATGATGCCGGCTTCCATCGCCGAGGTGCCGCTGCCGGCCATCGCCAGTACGGTGCTCTCGGTCTGGTGAAGCCAGCGCAGTTGTTCGGTGGTGCGTTTGACGATCGCCTGGAAATCGGCGCTCCGGTGGCCGATCGGATGACGGCCCATCGCCTTGAGGACGGTTTCCGGCACCGGAGTGGGGCCGGGGATCATCAGAGTGAGCTTGTCCTGCATGGGAAGTACGGGATGGCGAGGGGCGGTCGCCGGGAACGGCCAATCCACCACCATAAAAAACGGCCGATCCAGGGCCCTGGCCCTGCAGCGACGGTGAGCGATGGCTGATCCTGACGAGGTCCGGGGCTACACCCTGCCTGTCTGGGTGGCGGCGGCCGCCCGGGCGGCGGTGCTGGCTCTACGGGGCCAGCCCTTTGTCGCCGAGCAGCCGTTGTGGCTTGATCCTGCCGCTCCAGACCCTGTGGAGGTGCCGATTGCCGTGCTGGCGGCGGCCCTGCTCGGGCCCGGTCGAGCCCTGGCGGAAGCCCGCTGTGATCCCGGTCCCGGCCTGGATCTCACCCGGGGTCTGGTGGTCTGGGTCGAGGCCAGCTGGAGCCACCCCGCAACGGCTCCGGACTGGCTGCAGCTCCAGGCCGGTGAGGGGGTCGGCGTTCATGCCGCCAGTGGGGAGCTCTGCCTCTCGGCCTATGCCCGCGCGCTGCTCGAGCACAATCTGCGCCCTTTGGTGCCTGCCGATCGGGGGCTGACCCTGCAGGTGATCTTCCCCGGCGGTCGCCGACTGGCGGAGCGCACCAGCAATGCCGCCTTCGGGGTGGTTGAGGGTCTGGCCCTGATCGGTACCCAGGCCAGCGTTCAGCACAGTGCGGCGCCGGAGCAGCTGCAGGCCTGCCTGCAGGCCCTCGCGGCGCACTGCCGCCAGCCCGGCTTTGATGGTGATCTGGTGCTGGTGATCGGCGAGAACGGCCTGGATCTGGCTCCCAGGCTTGGTGTGCCCGCTGAACGGCTGCTGAAGGTCGGCAACTGGGTCGGACCGGTGTTGGTGGCGGCGGCCGAGGCCGGCGTGCGCCGGCTGCTGCTGTTCGGCTACCAGGGCAAGCTGCTGAAGCTGGCGGGCGGCATTTTCATACCCATCACCACCTCGCCGATGGTCGGGCGGAGGTGCTCACGGCCCTGGCGGCCCTGGAGGGCCTGCAGGGTGAGGCCCTCCAGCGACTTCACGAGGCCGCCACGGTGGAGGCGGCCCTTCTGGGCCTGGAGGCCGAGAACCCTGAGCTGGCGCTCCGGCTGCTGCGGCGGCTGGCCGCCGCGATCGAAAGTCGGTCCCAGGCCTACCTCGCCCGGCATGGTCAGGAGCGGATGGCGGTTGGGGCGGCGCTTTTTGATCGCTCCCGTTCGTTACGGGTCTGCGGGCCGCGAGGCGCCGACCAATGGGCCCGCCTTCGAGGCGAGGCGGGGTGAGCCCTAGGGTTGTTGCAGCTGTCAGCGGGTGGACGGCAGCCCCGGCTGACACGGCGGCCGTCACTCGCGTTCTCTTTGACCCATGACTGACGTGACCTTTCCCCAGTCTCCGGAAACGGGTCGCCATCCGGCGATTGTGATTCTGGATTTCGGCTCCCAGTATTCCGAGCTGATCGCCAGGCGGGTGAGGGAAACCGAGGTCTATTCGCTGGTGATGGGTTACAGCACCACCGCCGAGGAGCTGCGTCGGATCAATCCGAAGGGAATCATCCTCAGCGGGGGGCCCAGTTCGGTCTATGCCGAGCACGCTCCCGCCTGTGATCCCGCCATCTGGTCCCTCGGAATCCCCGTGCTCGGGGTCTGCTACGGCATGCAATTGATGGTGCAGCAGCTCGGCGGCTCCGTCGTGGCCGCCGGCCGCGCCGAATACGGCAAGGCACCGTTGCATGTGGATGATCCGGTGGATCTGCTCACCAACGTCGAAGACGGTTCGACGATGTGGATGAGCCATGGTGATTCCGTGGAGCGGCTTCCGGAAGGCTTTGTGCGCCTGGCCCACACCGACAACACCCCTGAAGCTGCGGTGGCGGATCACAGCCGGCGTCTTTACGGGGTTCAGTTCCATCCCGAGGTGGTGCATTCCACCTTCGGCATGGCGTTGATCCGCAATTTCGTTTATCACATCTGCGGCTGTGATCCCGATTGGACCACCGATGCCTTCATTGATGAAGCGGTGGCCGATGTTCGACGCCAGGTGGGCGACAAGCGCGTGCTTCTTGCCCTGTCTGGTGGTGTGGATTCGTCCACACTCGCCTTTCTGCTCCACAAGGCGATCGGCGATCAGCTCACCTGCATGTTCATTGATCAGGGCTTTATGCGCAAGGGCGAGCCTGAGTTCCTGGTTGAATTCTTTGATCGACGATTCCATATCAACGTCGAGTACATCAATGCTCGTGAACGCTTCATTTCCAAACTTGCAGGTGTCACCGATCCAGAGGAGAAGCGCAAGTTGATCGGCACCGAGTTCATCCGTGTGTTCGAAGAGGAGAGCCGTCGCCTCGGGCCCTTCGATTACCTCGCCCAGGGAACGCTGTATCCGGATGTGATCGAAAGCGCCGGCACCAACATCGATCCGAAGACCGGTGAGCGGGTGGCGGTGAAGATCAAGAGCCACCACAACGTCGGTGGACTGCCCAAGGATCTGCAGTTCAAGCTGGTTGAGCCCCTGCGACGCCTGTTCAAGGACGAGGTGCGCAAGGTGGGACGCAGCCTTGGACTGCCGCAGGAGATTGTCGGCCGCCATCCCTTCCCCGGACCGGGGCTGGCGATCCGCATTCTTGGGGAGGTCACCGATGAAAAGCTCGACATCCTCAGGGATGCGGATCTGATCGTGCGCGAGGAGGTGAAACAGGCCGGTCTTTACAACGAGATCTGGCAGGCCTTTGCCGTGCTCCTGCCCGTGCGCAGCGTCGGCGTGATGGGG
>CAIXOZ010000026.1 GCA_903921295.1 uncultured cyanobacterium
TGCAGCCGTGCCCTCACGGGACAGTGGCCGGTGATCGCCGCCACCTGCCGTTCGGCCAGGGCCAGGGACCACCCCAGCGTCAGCAGCCCATGAATCTGCTCGATCTGGGAGAGATGCCAGCCCCTGCATTCGAGCTGCACCCGGATCGCCTGCCAGGAGCCCTCGGCAAAGAGCTCAACCGGCGACATCGGCGCGTGAACGGGACCCTGGTGACGGGGCTGGGGCGTGATGAACCGATTGGAGACCACCGTCCCGGGGCGTCGTCGGATCGAAGCGTTGGGGGGTTGCATGGATCCATTCTGTCAACAGGGTCCCCCTCCGACCGCCCCCGTCCGCACCCCGGCCGACCTCCGTTCCGCTGCTCCCGAGCCCGCCTGTGACCTGGCATCCCCACCTCTGGCACCCCTTCACCCAAGCGGCCACCGCTGACCCGCCCCTGCGCGTGGTGTCCGGCCAGGGGCCGCTCCTGCAGCTGGAGGACGGCCGGGAACTGATCGATGCGATCAGCAGCTGGTGGGTGACCCTGCACGGCCATGCCGAACCGACGATCGCGGCGGCGATTGCCCACCAGGCCGCCACCCTTGAGCAGGTGATCTTTGCCAACTTCAGCCACGGCCCTGCCGAACAACTGGCAACACGGCTTGCAGCCCATACCGGCCTGGAGCGGGTCTTTTTCTCGGACAACGGCTCCACCGCCGTCGAGGTGGCCCTGAAGATCGCCCTGCAGTGGTGGCACAACCGCAACGAACCCCGGCAGCAGCTGATCGCCTTCAGCGGCGCTTATCACGGCGACACCGTGGGCGCCATGGCTGTCGGTGAACGCTCCCTGTTCTCCAGGCCCTTTGAACCGTGGCTGTTCGCAGTCGCCAGGGCTCCCTGGCCAGCCACCTGGTGGGGCGATGAGGCGATCGAGGCGAAGGAGGCCGCTGCCCTGGAGCGGCTCGAACACCTCCTGGCCACGCCGACCGCCGCCGTGATCCTCGAACCGCTGGTGCAGGGAGCCGGCGGCATGGCGATGGTCCGACCGACCTTCCTGCAGCAGGTGCAGACGCTCGTGCGCCAGGCGGGGGCCCTGCTGATCGCCGATGAGGTGATGACGGGCTTCGGCCGCTGCGGTTCCCTGTTCAGCAGTCAGCGGGCGGGCCTGAGACCCGACCTGATGGCCTTCTCCAAGGGCCTGACCGGCGGTTTCCTGCCGATGGGGGTGACGATGGCCAGCGCCGAGCTGTTCGCGGGCTTTCTGGGCAGCGATCCGCGACTGACCCTGTTCCATGGCCACAGTTTCACCGCCAACCCACTCGGCTGTGCCGCCGCCGTGGCCAGCCTCGACCTGCTCGAAGCCAGAACCGAGCGCTACAGCACGTTCGAAGATCGCCACCGCCCCCAGCTCGAGCGCCTGGCACGCCATCGACAGGTGCGCCATCCCCGCCTGCTGGGAACGATCGCCGCCATGGATCTGGTGGTGGATCAACCGGGCTACTTCAACCCAGCCGGCAGGCAGGTGCAGCGGTACTGCCTGGAGCAGGGCGTGTTCCTGAGGCCGCTGGGGAATGTGATCTACCTGTTGCCGCCGCTGAGCCTCGACGATCGGCAGCTCCAGCGGTGCTACGACGCGATCGAGGCCGCCCTCGACCAGCTGCCCTGAGTCTCAGGGACCGGCGAGGATGGCGGCCTGCACATCCTCCCGGGTCAGGCCATAGGAGTAACTGCGCTGGCGCAGCTCGCCATTGGCGTGCCAGCGCACGCCGAGCTCTGCCTGACCGAGCTCAATCTCCGCGGTCCACTCGGGTTGGTCCAGGGTCCAGAGAGGGGAATGACGATGGGCCTGCCTGGCCCCCAGATCCTGCAGCCAGGATTCCAGGGAAGGCAGGGGATGGTGGTAAAGCGGCGTCGGCGCCGGAGGAAGCACGGCCATCCGATCGGGAAGCGGTCAGGACGGCCCCAGTCTGGGATGTCGCCGGAACCGTCCACCAGCTCGGGGCCCGGACCATGGCCACCCCACGGGCCCAGGCAAGGCCGAGGCCCAGCACCAGACTGAGCACCATCGCGATCGCCAGGAGCAGCAAGGCCAGCCATTCGCCTCCGGAAAGGGCTCGACGCAGGGACGTGCTCACCGGCGCCGAACCGCCCTGGGTAGCCGCACGGGAGGGTGGCGACGCTGCCACCTGTGGAGAGGCGGCGGAAAGATCCACCCTCCGGCGCGCCGCCTGCAGATCAGCGTCATAGGTGCGGCGGCGCTCCGGATCGGAGAGCACCGCGTAGGCCTGCTGCACGGCCTGAAAGGAGGCCGCCGCCGATGCCGCCGGCAGGGTGGTGGTATCAGGGTGGTAGCGCTTGCTGAGGCGGCGGAAGGCCTGGCGCAGATCCTCCGGAGTGGCTGACGGGGTGAGTCCGAGCCTGTCGTAATGGCTCAGGCCGGGCTGATCTGCTGAAATCGAACCACCAACCACCTGGCCAGTGCGGGTGTGCGGGATCCTAATGACCATTCCCCCTGAGGCCCCCGGCATGGCAACGGCCGATTCCTGGACAGCGCTCGGCTGGACCCCTGATCAGGCCCAGCTGGACGCCTTTTCAGCCCTGCAGGCGCAGCTTCGGGACTGGAATTCCAGGGTCAACCTGACGCGGCTGGTCGAGGGCGACGACTACTGGATCGCCCAGGTCTTCGACAGCCTCTGGCCGCTGGTGCCGTGGCTGACGCAACCGGCGCACCCCCTGCGGATCATCGATGTGGGCACCGGTGGAGGCTTCCCGGGGCTCGCCGTCGCGATCGCCCTGCCGCAGGCACGGATCACCCTGGTTGATTCGGTGGGCCGCAAGCTGGAGGCTGTGCGGGCGATGGCCGGTGCCCTGGGATTGGCCGACCGGATCACACTCCGTTGTGAGCGCGTGGAGGTCACCGGCCGGGACCGCGGCTGCCGCGCCCAGTTCGACCTCGCCCTGGCACGCGCCGTGGCCCCGGCGCCTGTGGTGGCGGAATACCTGGTGCCGCTGCTTCACCCCGATGGGCAGGCCCTCCTCTACCGAGGTCAATGGTCGGAGGAGGATCAGGTCGCTCTCGATCGGGCCCTGCTGCCCCTGAAGGCCCGGGTCAGAACCCTGGAGCGCCGCGACCTGCCCGGCGGCCGGGGCCAGCGCCATGGGCTCTGGCTCGAGCCCATGGCCCCGTGCCCGCGCTCCTATCCCCGGGCCGAGGGCATCCCCGCCAAGCA
>CAIXOZ010000027.1 GCA_903921295.1 uncultured cyanobacterium
GCAGGGCGGCAACGGTGGCCCTCAGAATTCCCGCGGCGACTCCGCGCCAGCCGGCATGGCAGCTGGCCACCCGGCCGTTGATCGGATCGGCGATCAGCACCGGGGTGCAATCGGCACCACAGACCCAGAGGCTCTGGCCACCCTGGTCGCTGATCAGCCCATCGGCTTCCGGCCAGGGTTCGGCGCTGGCAGCGCTGGCTGGAAGAATCAGCGCTCCGTGGACCTGACGGGTGCGGTGCACGCTGACGCCCGCGCTCAGGGAACCGCTCAGGACCTCCGGAGGACGACCCTGCCAGAGGCGCGTGAAGAAGCCGTGCTCGAAATCAGCCAGCTGATCGCACTGGAGGTAGTAGCCGCTGTAGCTGCCGATCCACGTCCAGCCGTCAAGGCTGTTGAAGACGGCATCGGGTCGGTCAAAGGGACCACCGGCATCCGCGTCGGCGTCAGCCATCGGGAAGGGAGCGCAGCAGCCAGAAGCCGTCGAGGCTGGTGGAGGTTTCGCTCGCCTGGACCGCGATGAACTGAAGACCCCCGGCTTCTGCGATCGAAGCGGCGAAGGCCTGGGCGGCCGCTTCGGCTTCCGGGGCCTCCAGGCTGGCCAGCAGCCAGCGATCCTCCAGGCCCGCTTCCAGGACCAGCTGCCGGCCACTGATCTCCAGGCGCACCGGTTCCAGTCCAGCGAGCCAGCCGGCGATCGCCAGGGATCGGCTGGCGCTGAACAGACGTAATCCAGGCACCGGCGAGCCGTCGTCGAGGCCAGCGGGAATCGGTACCAGACCGTTGAAGCCCAATGGCCAGTCCACCGCCTCCTTGAGGGCAGCGATCGGCAGGGTGGCCCAGCTCCAGCTGTCGCCTCGGGCGGCCTCGGGAAGGGGCAGGGCCAGGGGCTGGAGCGGGATCGGACCGGGAGCCAGAGGCCCGGCCATGTACCCCTCCTCCCTGGGATAGATCTCTCGCTCCCGTTCCTGCAGCCACTCGACCAGGGCGTAACAGCGACGGCTGGGAATCAATTCCAGGCCCAGGCCTTCAGCAGCCCGCTGGACCATTGTGCGCATCGAGGCCCGCCAGCAGCGCAGGCGCCTCGGTGGGTCCAGATCCTGGGATCTGGCGCTTTCGAGGGCGGACTGAAGCGCTTGCTTCAACCAGCTGGAGTTGACGCTTCCGGCCGGACAGGTGCTCACAAAGCGGAAGCCGGGGCCGTCCTGGATCGAATCGGGAGTGGCGCAGATCAGCAACTCCCAGCGTTTCTTCCCATCCGGCTCAAGGATGGGGCGTGAATAGAAGTCGAGCTCCCAGTCCGGGGATGCGGTCTGAATCATCCGGCGGCCTGCTCCTGCTGGCGGAGCACGGTGCGTGCCCGGTTCGCCCGGTCTTCGGCTTCCGCCATCACCTGATCACGGGCAACGAGCAGTTCGCCGGGAGGGCCCTCGAGCAGGGCCGTGTTCAGGGCGATACGGCCTCGGCCCGGGTCGAGTTCGGTGATCAGGGCCTTGACCCGATCGCCCTGGTTGAACACCTCGCGCATGTCCCGGAGCACGCCGGCGGTGATGGCGCTCTGGTGCAGCAGACCGCTGACCCCGCCCAGATCGATGAAAAGCCCGTAGGGCTTCACCGCCACCACCTGACCCTCCACCAGCTGGCCGACGGCCAGGTTCTGGAAGAGGGCCGCAGAGGCGGCCTTCTTTTCCGAGAGCACGAGCTTGCGGGTGTCTGGATTGACCTCCAGGAAGACCACCCCCAGGGTCTTGCCCACGAGGGCTTCGTGGTTCTCGCCGTCCTGGAGCTGGGAGCGGGGGATGAAGCCGCGCAGACCCTCCAGATCGCAGGTGATGCCGCCGCGGTTGAAGCCGTTCACCTTCACCTGGACGACGCTGCCGGCTTTCTCCATCTGGCGCACCTTTTCCCAGCTCTGGCGCAGGGCCAGGGCCCGGGCACTGACGGTGACCATGCCATCGGCGTTCTGCTCGCGGGTGACGAGCACATCCACCTTCAGGCCCCGCGGGAAGCGTTCCTTGAGGTTGGTGATCACCCCCAGGCCGCTCTCTTTCTTGGGCATGAAGCCCGGGGCCTTGCCGCCGATGTCCACATAAACGCCATCGCTCTCCACACCCACCACCTCGCCGCTGACGACCTCGCCCGTGGTACCGACGGGTTCGTTCTCATCGAGGGCCGCCAGGAAGGCTTCCTCATCAAAATCAAATTCATCAACGACGCGCGCTGGGGCCGCCGTGCGGTTCGGTGCGGCCTGGGCGCTGCCTGAGGCGGGGGCCCCGCTGGCACGCTTGCGCTGGCGGCCGGTGTCGGGACCGAGAAGATCGGCCATGGTCAGCCCCTCGAGCTCGCCGAGATCGAAGCGCTCGTCATCGCTGCGATGATCGGCTTTGGTGGTGCGCTGTGGCGGTCCATTCAGGCCGGCTGCCGCCTTGGCTGCTGCCTGTTCGAGTTCGGCGACCCTGGCGAGGGCGGCATCGGCGGCGGCGCGGGCCTCGGCGGCCTCCCGCTCCAGCCGCTCCTTTTCTTCGCGGCGATTGATCTGCAGCACCTGGGGGGGGCGACTGGGTGGCTGCGGTTTGGAGACAGCCCCCTCGGGGCGGGCCGCTGTCGGTGGGATGGGGCGCTGCGCAGGGGCCTGGGGTTGACGCGGCGCAGGGTTGCCGGTTCCGGCCATGACCACAAACGAGCTGACAGCCTCACACTCTAGGGAGCACCCCTGAAGATGAGGCGATGGCTGCAGCCGGTTTTTCGACCCGCTCGCTGGATCATCTGGCCTGGCCTGCCGTGGCGCAGGCCGCCGCCAGGCCAGGAAGCACCGTGATCTGGCCGATCGGCGCGATCGAGCAGCACGGTCCCCATCTGCCCCTGGCCACCGATGGGATCTTTGCGGATCGGGTTCTGAACGCGGTGCTGGATCGGCTGGAGCCAGAGCTGCCGATCTGGAGACTGCCGTTGGCCACCCCGGGATTCTCCCCGGAGCATCGTGGCTTCCCCGGTACCCTCAGCCTGGGGGCAGAGCTGTTGATCGGCCAGGTGAAGGCCATCGGCCGCGACCTGGCGGCTGCCGGCTTTGAACGCCTCGTTCTCTTCAACGGCCATGGCGGCCAGATTGCCCTGCTCCAGGTGGCCGCCCGCGAGCTGCGGGAGCTGCAGCCCCGCCTCGGCGTCTTTCCGCTCTTTCTCTGGTCAGGAGCCGATGCGCTGCAGACCCTGGTCTCAGCCGCGGAGTGGGAACAGGGTCTGCATGCCGGTCTGCTGGAGACCAGCCTGATGCTGCATCTGGCACCGGAGTTGGTCGGAAACGAGCGGCCTCGTGATGGGATCGCCGCCCAGCCCCCGGTCGGCTGGAGCCTGGAGGGGGCCTTGCCGACGGCCTGGTTCAGCCGTGATCTCAGTGCCAGCGGTGTGATCGGTGATCCGCGCGCTGCCGATCCAGCCCTGGGGGCCGAGCTGTTCGAGCGCCTGGTGGCCGGCTGGTGTCAGCGTCTGGAGGCTCTGCTGACCAGTGACTGGCCACCCCGGCATGATCCATGAGGGCGCAGGTCAGCGCATTTCTGCCAGCAATGGTTACAGTCACTGGATCTGTCCACCATCCGGTTCCATGTCGACCTCTGACACCCTGATCCAGGGCCATGCCGACCTTGCCCTGGGTGAGCTGCCTGACTTCACCTCGGAGCACTACAAGGACGCTTACAGCCGGATCAACGCCATCGTGATCGAAGGCGAACAGGAGGCGCACGACAATTACATCGCGATTGGCACCCTCATCCCTGAGCAGGCCGAAGAGCTCACCCGTCTGGCCCGGATGGAGCTGAAGCACATGAAGGGCTTCACAGCCTGCGGAAACAACCTCGGCGTTCAGGCCGACATGGCCTTTGCCAAGGAGTTCTTCACCCCGCTTCACGACAACTTTCAGAAGGCGTTGGCGGCTGGCAAGGTCACGACCTGCCTGTTGATCCAGGCGATTCTGATCGAAGCTTTCGCGATCTCGGCCTACCACATCTACATTCCCGTCTCCGATCCTTTTGCCCGCCGCATCACGGAAGGTGTGGTCAAGGATGAGTACACGCACCTGAATTACGGTCAGGAATGGCTCAAGGCCAACCTCGACACCGTCCGCGAGGAGCTTGAACAGGCCAACCGTGAGAACCTGCCGCTGGTGCGCCGCATGCTGGAGCAGGTGGCCGACGATGCCGCCGCTCTGCACATGGACAAGGAGGATCTGATGGCCGACTTCATGACCTCCTACCAGGAAGCCCTCACCGAGATCGGGTTCACCTCTCGGGAAATCGCTCGCCTGGCCACTGCTGCGCTTCTGGGCTGAGGTCCTGGAGGCGTCCAGCCGTGGCACACTTGTAGCCCCGGTGACATCCGGTACCTCCAAGCCTCTGCTGCCGCTGCATGTTCGGCCTGATCGGTCATTCCACAAGTCTTGAACAAGCCAGGGCCAAGGCCCTCGACCTCGGGTACCCC
>CAIXOZ010000028.1 GCA_903921295.1 uncultured cyanobacterium
TAACCAGCGCTCGCCAGGTTTGAATACTTCGCCGTCGGAATAATCGGCAAGGGTGGGTGTGGTGGTCATGTCAGGCGGTGGTGTGACGTAAACGGATAGGCGCCCCTGGCTGGGGCAGCGGTCAGGGCATGGCGGGATCCTCCAGCGGTGGGGCGGTTGCAGGTCTCCAGCCCCGCAACACGAGAATCCTAGCATCCTAGCGACCGTGTTGCTAGGATGCGGGGAGCGACGTAACCCCATGGCCAGCCCACCAGCAGAACAGGAACCGACGCGGCAGCTCAACATCAGGCTGCCGGCGGGGCTCCTGGAGTGGGCCCAGTCGCACGCGAAAACCGTGATCAGGCCGCGCGACAAACGGTTCCCCCACCAGGGGGAGACCAGTGCGCTGGTGGAACGGCTGCTCCAGCGGGAGCGGAGGACGGCTGAGCGACGGGCAAACGGAGGCCAGGGCTGACCGATGACACCAGCCGACACCCTCCAGGCTGCCTCGGGCAGGTGGCCGGAAATCCTCGTCGCCGTGGGCGGCATCTCCCCCGATCAGCTCTGCTCACGCGAGGGGCCCTGTCCACACTGCTCAGCCGGCGACCCAGACAGCACGCGGTTTCGCTGGGACTGTGACGATCGTGGCGGGGAGTGGTTTTGCTCTCACTGCGGAGGGAAGGATGGCAGGGGGGGCGGCGGCAACGGGCTCGATCTGCTCTCTCGGCTGCTGGGCTATGGCTGGGGGCCCGGCGCGCTGAAACCGACCCTGGCGGCAGTGCGGGATCGTTTTTTCGGCGACAGCCCCCCTCTATCCCCGAACGGATTGCCTCGATCGGCGCCACGGCCGCGGCCCCCAACCGGGCGGCAGGCGTTTGATCTGCTCGACGCGGCTGGCCAGCTGGCGGAGGACGAGGGGTATGTGGCTCAGCGGGGGCAGGGGTATCAGAGCAGGTGGCTCAGGTGGTCAACAGAGGCCAACCCGGATGAGGTACAGGCGGCGATCCTGCGGTCCGAGACAGAGGCAGGTGTGTGGGGCGTGGAGGAGGCTGTGGCAGAGGAGGAGGCAGCCACCCCAGGGCCAGGGCCAGCACCGGGCCCAGTCACTCTGGACGGCGCCAGGGCCACCCTCTCCCAGGCGCTGGCCGATGGTGCCAGCCGGGCAGACCTCCAGCAGCTGGTGGCGCAGCTGGGGCGGGATTCCGAGCTTGGTGGTGGCGCGATCGGCGGGATCCTCCGTGCGCTCGAGCAGGAGCAGGCTTCGATCGGCGCGGTTACGGCAGAGGGCGATCGGCTGGCTCGAGCCGCTGGGAGGCGTGACGGTGGAGAGTATCTGGCCCTGGGGCAATTGTTTCCGGCGGGGCTAGCAGGCTCCATCGCAAGGCTGACGGAGTACCTGCCTGTTGACGACCCGACCTCCTGTCTGACGTTCCTGGCCACGGCAGCGGGCACCTTGAAGCTCGGGAGTGAGATCATCGCCTCCCGGCGGCTGGGATGGTCGGCCCCGCTCAACCTCTACGCAGCCATGGTTGGGCGCTCGGGCATCAAAAAAGATCCCGTTTACAACGTCCTCATGGTGCGGCCCCTGGCGCCGATCGCCGCGGATCTGGCCAGGGCGCATCAGCGGGCCATGGCGGATTGGAAGGAGGAAAACCGGGGCAGAAAAAAATCAGAGCAGACCGACCCGCCCCTGCCGATTTTTCAGTCCTGCTCAGAATTCACCGGCGAGGCCCTGACCCAGCAGCTCCAGCAGCAGGAAACCAGCGGGCTGGGGCTCCTGATCAAACGCTCGGAGCTGGCAGGGTTGTTTGGTGGCCTTAACGCCTATCGGAAGGGACGGGGCGGCGATGAGGAGCAGCTGCTGGAGGCGTATGACGGGGGCGGCCATTCCAGCCTGCGCGTATCGGCGGAGGGCGGCGGCAGGTTCTATCAGCGGTGCCAGCTCTCCATTTTTGGCGGCATCCAGCCGTCGGTGTTGCGTGGCTTGGTCGGCCCAGGGGAGGATGCCTCAGGGCTCTGGGCTCGGTTTTCGTTTGCCCCAATTCCTGACCGGGTGGTTCCCCTGCCGGCGGACGACTCAGAGGAGGAGGCTCAGATCACCCAGCAGGCCGCCCAACACCTGGCGGATGTGGCCATGGCCCTGTTCAGGCTGCCCAGGGTGGAGCTGACCCTGACGGCCGATGCCAGGGAGATGTTGTTCGAGTATGAGGCCCGGTGCCAGGGCGATGCGCAGCGATCGGAGCTTGACGCGATGCGGGCCGCCTGGAGTAAGGCGCCGGGGAAGGTTCTGCGGGTTGCTGGCATCCTCCACCTGATCCATCGCGTGTGCTCGGACGGTGAGCATGGCGACCAGGTGGCGGCCGCCATGGTGGATCGGGCCATGAACCTGATCGATTACCTGACCACTTGGGCGTTGTCGCTGCACGAATCCGCCGCGGCCGGTGACGCCACGGATCTGATGCGGCTGGTTCATTCGCTGGCGATGGCCTCGGATGGGCCCGTGGGCTGGCGCAGGATCTCCCAGCGGCTCAGCGTGAAGCAGAGGCGGGAGATCGACTCAGCAGCGGCGCTGGCAGCCGTGGAGGGGCTTGTGGCGCTTGGCGTGGGCGTGCGGGAGGAGGGGGCCAGGCTTGGATCGTGGACCTACCGGGCTGTGCGCGATCTGCCGCAGTGATTGCTGGCTGAGCAGCCTACAAAGGCTTTTTTGCTGTAATCCCTTGCAGTGACTGGGTTTCTTGTGGCGGGCTCTGAACTGCGTTGGCGAATGTAGGCTTCCGTAGGCTGGCAACCTACGCTGAGATCGACTGCGCTGCAAGGGATCTCAGCGAATGTTGGCTATGTAGGCTGTTTCGCGTCTGAAAAAAAGAAAAAACGGGGCTGTTGGTATCAACGGCTACAAAACAGCGAAAAAAACGGA
>CAIXOZ010000029.1 GCA_903921295.1 uncultured cyanobacterium
AAGCGCCCGCGGAGGGGTTGCCCTGGCGGTGGCCTCCGAGGCCGGTCTGCCGATCCGGTTTGTCGGAGCCGGCGAGGGCATCCGCGACCTGCGACCGTTCAACAGCTTCGAATTCGTGGAGGCTCTGCTGTCCCGCTGATCGCTTGCGGGCAACGCTGCTACCTTTTGGATCCTCCGCGGCCGCTCCTTGAGCAGCCAGCCGCCTGGCTCCAGGCCCCCAGCATCCGCCGCGAACGCCACCCCGTTCGCGTTATCGCGACCTGCAGGTCAGTCGTCTGCGGCTCAAGCGCGTGCGTCGCAAGCCGCTGCCCAGAACGGTCCCGCAGGCCAGGCGCCTGCTCGTCAGGACGCGTCAGTCAGGTCTTCCGCGCTTCCACCCTCGGCGGCATCGGTGCCAGGCGCGGGTGCCAGGCTTCCGGGCCCACCCCGCAGGCTTCAGCCGCTGACGGCGGCGGCGTCTCTGCGTCAACTGCTCGACAGTCTCAGCCGCGAGCAACGACGCAATCAGGAGCTGCTCTCCTCGTTGGCCTTTGCCCTGCGCAGTTTCACCCATCTCGGCCGCTTTCTGGAGCTGGTGCCGATGGTGGCCTCGCGCCTCTCCGGCGCCGAGGGGGCGTTGCTGGTGGTGTTCCATCCAGATGGGCGCCTGTGGCGTGAGCAGCTCCAGGCCACACCCGGTGAGCTCGGCTCGGCTCTGGTGCGCCAGGTGGCCTCGCTTTCCGATCGTCAGCTTCTGGAGCAGAGCCGGGAAGAAGCCCTTGTGGCCCTGCTCGATCAACAGGTGCGGCGGGTGCTCGGGGATCGCCGTCTGGTCGCCACGTCCGTGGTCGCCCGCAGTCACAGTCGCGGTCGTCTTTATGTGCACGGACCGGCCTCCGGACTGCCCTGGAGTGATGTCCATCGCCGCCACCTGCAGCTGGTGGCTGATCTGACCGGGGTGGCGATCGAAAACGAGGCCCTGATTCAGGAGCATCGCCGCCATGAGCGGCTCGATCGGCAGCTGAGTACCGGGGGCCAGATCCAGGCCCAGCTGCTGCCGGATCACTGCCCGGTGATCGACGGTGCGGAGCTGGCAGCCCGCTGCCGCCCGGCCTTTGAGGTTGGTGGTGATTACTACGACTTCATTCCGATGCATCCGCAGTGGATCGGCCGCCGGCGGGAGCAGGGGCGCTGGGCTCTGGTGATGGGCGATGTGATGGGCAAGGGAATTCCGGCTGGTCTGTTGATGACGCTCCTGCGCGGCATGTTGCGGGCGGAGGTGCTCAGCGGTCTGCCGCCGGATCGGATCCTGCACGATCTCAACGCTCTGGCCCAGGAGGATCTGGCCCATTCCCATCGTTTCGTGACGCTGTTCTATTCGGATTTCGATCCCTGCAGCCGTCGTCTTCGTTATGCGAATGCTGCCCATAATCCCCCTTTGCTCTGGCATCGCCAGGGCGGAACGGTGGAGCGTCTCGATGCGCCCGGCCTGCTGATCGGGCTGCAGAGCGAGGCCGACTATGGCCGTGAGGAGCGGGTGCTCGAACCCGGCGATGTCGTGCTCTATTACACCGATGGCGTCACTGAAGCGGTGGGGATCACCGGAGAGCGTTTCGATGAGCAGCGATTGATCCAGTCCCTGCAGACGGCTGCGCGTTCCGGCGCCGCGGCCCAGGCCATCCTCGATCAGCTGTTCGCCCGTCTGGATCGGTTTGTCGGCACCGATCGCACCCTCGAGGACGACGCTTCGATGGTGGTGCTCAAGGTGCGCGAAGCGATCACCCTGCCCAGCCTCAACGCCAGTGCCGGCCCCTCCTGAGTCCGGCGGCCGCGGAACCGGATGGCAAGCTGGGCCAACAGGGCCAGGGCGCCAGCATGGCAGTTGAGTCTTCGATTCCCACCTCCGGTGGCTCCGGAGTCACCGGTGGCCAGGCCGGGAGCTGGAGCAACCGTTTCGAGCAGGGGCTGCATCCGGCGATCGAGCGCTTCAATGCCTCGATCGGTTTCGACATCACCCTGCTGCAGCAGGATCTGGATGGATCGGTGGCCCATGCCCGCATGCTCGGCCAGTGCGGTGTGATCCGGCCGGAGGAGGCCGCCACCCTGATCGACGGCCTTGAGCAGGTGCGCCGTGAGGCGGCCGAGGGTCAGTTCCAGCCAGGCCTGGAAGCGGAAGACGTCCATTTCGCCGTTGAACGTCGCCTGATTGAGCTGCTTGGCCCCCTCGGTAAGAAGCTCCATACCGGGCGCAGTCGCAACGACCAGGTCGGCACTGACCTGCGGCTCTGGCTGCGGCAGCAGATCGATACCATCGATGCCTCCCTGGTCCGCTTCGAGCAGGCGTTGCTGGATCAGGCTGAACAGCATGTCCAGACCCTGATCCCCGGGTACACCCATCTGCAACGGGCCCAGCCCGTCTGTCTGGCCCATCACCTGCTCGCCTATGTGGAGATGGCGGAGCGGGACCGTGGCCGACTGCGGGATCTGCGTCGCCGCGTCAATGTCTGTCCCCTGGGGGCGGCGGCCCTGGCCGGGACGCCGGTGCCGATCGACCGTCGGGCGACGGCGGCCGAGCTCGGCTTTGAGGAGATCTATGTCAACAGCCTCGACGCGGTCAGCGATCGCGACTTCGCCGTTGAATTCAGCGCCGCTGCCAGTCTGGTGATGGTGCATCTCAGCCGCCTCAGCGAGGAGGTGATCCTGTGGGCCAGCGAGGAGTTCGGTTTCGTGCGGCTCACTGATCGCTGCGCCACCGGCAGCAGCCTGATGCCCCAGAAGAAGAATCCCGATGTTCCTGAGTTGGTGCGCGGCAAGTCAGGCCGGGTGTTTGGCCATCTGCAGGCGCTCCTGACGATGATCAAAGGCCTTCCCCTGGCCTACAACAAGGATTTTCAGGAGGACA
>CAIXOZ010000030.1 GCA_903921295.1 uncultured cyanobacterium
CCCCGGCTCGCCCGCCACGGTCATCTGGTGCACCTGCACACACCGATCACCGCGGCCCTCGGCGCCGTTCACCCCCTAGCCCTGGCAGAAACGCTCCACCCCACCCCGGCCGTGGCCGGCCTGCCCCGGCGGCAGGCGATGGGCTGGCTGCGCAGCCTCGAGCCGTTCGAGCGTGGCCACTACGCCGCCCCGATCGGCTGGATCGACAGCGAAGGGGACACCGATCTGCGGGTGGCCATTCGCAGTGGCCACCTACGGGGCCGCCAACTCGACCTCACCGCCGGCGCCGGCCTGGTGCAAGGGTCCAATCCGCAGCGGGAGCTTGAGGAGGTGGGCCTGAAACTCGATGTGCTGCGCCAGCAGCTGGAGGTCTGGGGGCCCGCCCTGTCGACCCGACAGCACAGCTGAGGGGCCACAGTCAGGCCCACGAATGCCACTCAGATCCCAGCGGCCGACCCATCGACCGGCTGGGGATCCAAGGGGCCGGGGACGCCAGCGGCCAGCACGATCACACCGCCAGCAGCTTCTCCATCGTCTGATCAGCGAGGGGCTGCTGGCCGAGCCATTCCACCTCGCGCACACCGGTGGGACTGGTGACGTTGATCTCACTGAGACGCCCGTCGATCACATCGATGCCGACAAAGAACAGGCCGGCCTGGCGCAGATCAGCACCGATCTCCCTGCAGATGCTCTGCTCGGCCGCCGTCAGTTCGGTGGCCTCCGGCAGACCGCCGACCGCCAGATTGCTGCGAAATTCACCGGCCTTGGGGCGGCGGTTGACGGCACCGAGGGGCTCGCCGTCCACCATCAGGATCCGCTTGTCGCCGGCCGTGACGCCTGGCAAGAAAGCCTGCACCATCACCGGCAGTTGCTGCTGCTGGGTGACCAGTTCAAGCAGGGCGTGCAGGCCGGGGGCATCGGCCGTGCTGCGAACGACCCCCTGACCGGCCCGACCACCGAGCGGCTTGAGCACCACCTCGCCGTGGTCGGCCGCAAAGGCCGCCAGCTGCTCAACGGCACTACTCACCAGCGATGGTGCCATCAGATGGCTGAAGCGCAGCGCTCCAAGCTTTTCGTTCCAGGCACGAAGCGAGGCCGGGCGATTGAGCACACGCACGCCGGCGCGCTCAGCGAGCTCGAGCAGGTGCGTGGCATAGAGGTACGCCTCATCCACCGGCGGATCCTTGCGCATCCACACCCGCGGGAAGTGATCGAGCGGCAACCGCTGGGGCTCGCCGAGCTCGAACCACGGCTCCGGCACCACCCAGCCATCCGGGCTGGACACCATTGGGGCCAGCGTCACCGGTTGAACCCGGGCCCAGGCCGTGACACCCACAGCCGAGAGATCGGCGGGAGTGCACACCCAGACCTGCTGCCCCGCCCGCTGGGCGGCCTGCATCAGCGCGACGCGGGAATCCTTGGCGGGCCTGAGGCCGGCGCTCGGATCGATGATGAACAGCTGCGGTTCGCGGCCGTCGGTGGTGGCACGCAAGGCTCAGGCCCCCAACAGGGGATCGAGCCGACCGCTGCGCTCCAGGGCATGCAGGTCGTCACAGCCACCGACGTGCTGACCGTTGATGAACACCTGGGGAACGCTGCGCCGGCCGCCGCTTTTGGCAGCCATGGCCGTGCGGGCCGCCTCATCGCCGTCGATGGCGTATTCGGTGTAGTCGACCCCCTTGCGATCGAGCAGCGCCTTGGCGCGAACGCAGAACGGACAGGCCCGCCAGGTGTAGATCTCAACGGAAGCGGTGGCCATCCGACAGGGCATGGAGTGGAGGCGATCCTAGGCAGCGGAGCCTGGGGGATAACGGCGGCCATCCGGAGGCGCCTGCGAGGACCCCACGCTGAGGTCGCAGTGCCTGATACGTTTCCGTGAGGCCCTTCCCGGATGCTGGTGCTCGACCTCACCGACTTCAAGCGCGATCTCTCTGAGCTCACTGACCGCCTGGGCGATGCCCAGGACTGTCTTTGACGTCCCTGCTCTGAAAGCTCGCCAGCAGGATCTCGAACAGCTGGCCTCCCAACCCGACTTCTGGAACGACCAGCAGCAGGCGCAGAAGCAGATGCGCCAGCTCGACGATGTGAAAGCCCAGCTCGAGCAACTCGATCGCTGGCGGGGAGCAATCACCGACGGCCAGGCCACCCTGGAGCTCTACGACCTGGAGCCCGACGATGATCTGCTGGCCGAATCCCAGGCAGCCCTGACCCGATTGCGGGCCGACCTCGATCGGTGGGAGCTGGAGCGACTGCTCAGTGGCCCCTACGACAAGGAGGGTGCCGTGATCTCGATCAATGCCGGGGCCGGTGGCACCGATGCCCAGGACTGGGCCCTGATGCTGATGCGGATGTACACCCGCTGGGCGGAGGACCACGGCATGAAGGTGACCGTGGACGAACTGAGCGAGGGGGAAGAGGCCGGGATCAAGAGCTGCACGATCGAG
>CAIXOZ010000031.1 GCA_903921295.1 uncultured cyanobacterium
CGGTGGATGGGCCGGATCGAAGCGAAGAAAGGATTCGCTGGCGCCGCGGCCCAGGGTGTAGCAGGGAAGATGCTCCAGCAACAGCAGGGCATCGGGACCGGCGGGATCCTCCAGGAGCCGTTGCTGCAGGATCCGCTGGGCCTGCCAGCCCTGCAGAAAGGGCACCGGCGCCGCAGCAACGAAAAGGATTGCGTCGAGCTTGGGGCCCATCTGCTGCCGTTCCTAGCGTTCGGAGGTCAAAGGTCGCCAGGAGGCGATCCCATGAAGCTGCTGATCCACGGCCGCAATCTCGATGTCACTCCGGCCATCCGGGATTACACCGAGAACAAATTGGCCCGGGCGATCCATCATTTCAATGGCCTCGTCAAGGAGGCCGATGTCCATCTTTCGGTGGCACGCAACCCCAGGGTGCCGCAACAGACGGCTGAGGTGACGGTGTTCGCCAACGGCCTCGTGATCCGCGCCCAGGAGCGCAGCGAGAACCTTTACGCCAGCATCGATCTGGTGGCGAGCAAGCTCAGCCGGCAGCTGCGGCGCTTCAAGGATCGCCAGCACGACCACCACCACAGTGCCGGCCACAACGCCAGCCCGACCCCGACCACCGAAGCGGTGCTGGAGCCGATGCTGGTCGATGGCTCCCTGGTGGAGGGCCGCAGCGCTGCCCTGCCCCAGCCGGGGGTGCGCCGCAAATACTTCGCGATGGAACCGATGTCGCTCGATCAGGCCCTGCACCAGCTGGAGCTGATCGATCACGACTTCTACGTCTTCCGCGATGCTGAAACCAACAGCATCCAGGTGGTGTATCAACGCAACCACGGCGGTTTCGGGGTGATCCAACCGCGAGAATCCTGACCACTGCGCACAGGCACGTGGCCCGTGATCTCCCCGATCTCGCCCCCCTGATCGACCATGCCCTCCTCGATCCCCACGCCGGTCAGGAGGCGATCGAACGCTGCTGCGAGGAGGCCCTGCACTTCGGTTTCGCCGGGGTGTGCGTGGCCTCCCGCTGGATCGAAGCAGCCCGTCGCCGGCTGCCCACCGGCAGCCCGGTGCGCCTGATCTCGGTCGTGGGCTTCCCCTTCGGCGCCATCCCCACCGCGATCAAACAGGCCGAAGCGGAGATGGTGGCGGCCCAGGGAGCGGAGGAACTCGATGTGGTGCCCGATTTCGGCGCCCTGGCCGATGGCCGCGGCAATGCCGTTTATGAGGAACTGGCGGCCATGTGCGAGCTCGATCTGCCGGTGAAGGTGATCCTGGAAGTGGGGCGGCTCAGCCCCGAAGCGCTGGAGCTGGCCGTGGCGGTGAGCATCGATGCCGGCGTCACCATGCTCAAGAGTGGCAGCGGCTTCGGCCCGCCGGTGACGGTGGACCAGGTGAAGCTGCTGCGTCAGCTGGCCCGCGGCCGGGCCGCGGTGAAGGCCTCCGGCGGCATCAGCACCCTCACCATGGCCCTCGATCTGGTCGAGGCCGGTGCCAGCCGGCTCGGCACCAGCCGCGGCGTCGCCCTGATGCAGGCCCTGCGCCAGGGGGCGCCAGCCCTTGAGTCCTGAGGGCCGGTTGGAGGGCTTTGCCCTGCGCTGCGGACCGCTCGGCGAAAGCGATCGGCTGCTCACCCTGATCAGCGAGGAGGAGGGCCTGACGCGCCTGGCGGTGCCTGGGGCGCGTAAGCCGCGTAGCAGCCTCGCCGGCGCCGTGCCCCTGGCGTTGCTGCAGCTGCAGATCGGGGGCCGCAGCGGCCTGCGGCGGGTGCGGCAGCTGAAGGTGCTGCGCAACTACGCCGGGCTGGCCGGTCGGCTCGAGACCCTGGCCGCAGCCCAGGGGCTGGCGGAGCTGACCCTGCAGCTCGCCCCGGACCAGGAACCGATGCCCGGGCTGCTCAGTGACCTGGTGCTGCAGATGGGGCGGTTGGAGGCGGTGGTGCAGGAGCGACAGCCGAGCCTGGAGGCGCTGGCGATCGCTGTGCAGGGGGTCGTGCATCTGCTGGTGCTCGGCGGCTACGCCCTGCCGCTGCAGGTCTGCAGCCGCAGCGGCGACCCCCTGGAGCCACCCCTGGGAAACTGGGAGTGGCGCTGCAGCCTGATCCCCCGCGAAGGCTTTGTGATCGGAGCGGTGGCCGGCGCCCAGCTGGTGCTGAACGCCTCGGAACTGGCCCTGCTGCAACGGCTCCTCAGACCCGCCCTGCCGCGCCGTCGCGATGGCGAGCTGATGGGCCCGGAAGCGGTCTGGCTGCGGCTGCTGCAGCTGGTGGAGCTCTGGATCCGCGAGCATCTCGGCCGCTCCTGCCGCTCGCTGCGGCTGCTGCGCGAGTGCTTCACCCCTGCAGCTGCTGCGCAATCATGGACGGGTCAGGATTGAAGCCTTGAGCGCCCCCGAACCCAGCAATCCGACAACAACGCTCTCGCGTGGTCTGGCCAGCACCCTGGCAGGGCCTGATTTCCGGCGCCTCTGGTACGGGCAGATCTTTTCGCAGCTGGCGGACAAGTTCTACATCCTGTTGATGGTCTTTCTGATCACCCACTATCTGGTGATCAGCCCCCTGCCAGGTGATGGCGCCCTGGCGGAAGCGGCCGCCAGCATCAACATGCCGGTGGAGAACAAGAAGGACCTGATCCTTCTTCTGTACACAGGCATCCTTCTGGCGAACACCGCCCCGGCCATGGTGCTGGGCACCGTGGCCGGGGTCTGGGCGGATCGCTGGCCCAAGCGCCAGGTGATGGTGTTCTCCAATGGACTCCGGGCCCTGCTGGCGCTGCTGATCCCGCTCTGCCTGCTCGAAGGGCCCACCTGGCTGGGCTTGAGCTGGGGCTACTGGGGCCTGCTGGTGATCACCTTCCTGGAATCCTGCCTCACCCAGTTCTTCGCCCCGGCAGAACAGGCGGCCATCCCCTTGCTTGTGCCGGGTGAACAGCTGCTGGCGGCCAATTCGATCTATCAGGCCACCAGCATGGGGGCCACGATCGTCGGTTTCGCCATCGGCGAGCCGATCCTCAGCCTGCTGCATCACCTGCTGCTGGCCCGCTTCGGCAACCCTGGCGGGGAATTCCTGCTGCTGCCCTTCTGTTACGGGATGGCGGCGTTGATCCTGGCCCGGATCGATCTCAGGGAAACCCTCAGCGCCATCAGCGACCAGAGCCTCTGGCGGGAGATCGGTGAGGGCATCGCCGTGCTCAGGGAACGCGCCACGGTGCGGAACGCGATGCTGCACCTGGTGCTGCTCTACAGCCTGCTGGCGGCCCTGTCGGTGCTGGCCCTCAGCCTGGCCACCGAGATCAAGGGGCTCGGTCCCAATCAGTTCGGCATCCTCCTGGCGATGACCGGTCTCGGCCTGGCGGGGGGCGCCATCGGCGTCGCCCAGATCGGCCATGGCCTGAACCGACGCCTGCTCGCCTCCACGGGCCTGGCCACGATCGCCTGCTGTCTGGTGCTTCTCGGGCAGATGAGCGGTCAGCTCGGAATCACCCTCGCCCTCTGCACCCTGCTGGGGGTGGGGGCAGCCCTGCTCGGCATCCCCGCCCAGACCACGATCCAGGAGGACACCCCTGAGAACGTGCGCGGCAAGGTGTTCGGCCTCCAGAACAACCTGATCAACATCGCTCTGAGCCTGCCGCTGGCCCTCGCCGGCGGCCTGGTCAGCAGCTACGGCCTCGTGCCTGTGCTCTGGCTGCTGGCCACGATGGCCCTGGCGGCTGCGTTTCTGGAGCGCCCCTGGCAGCCATGAGCGCAGGCGCCAGGAGCGCAGAGATCACGGCCGAACGCGGCTAAACTCAGCTGCTCAATGCGTCCGCACCTGGTGACCCACATTGCCTGGCTGGGCAAGAAGTCTCCGTTCTGCGGCAACGTCACCTACGGGCTGGCCACGACAGAAGCGCTGCGCCAGCGCGGCCACCAGATCAGTTTCATCCACTTCGACACCCCGGCGCCGGCGCTGGGACGGAGCGCCGGCAGCGGTGATGGGCTCGGCCACTCGCCGGAAGTGACCCTGCCGTACCTGGTCAAATCCCAGGTGTACACCATTCCATCGCCGGGGGCCCAGCGCGAGCTGCGCGAATCCCTGGAGCGGATGCAGCCTGAACTGGTGCACGCCAGCCTGACCCTCTCACCGCTGGATTTCCGCCTGCCGGATCTCTGTCAGCAGCTCGGTCTGCCGCTGGTGGCCACCTTCCATCCGGCTTTTGATGCCAGCCTGCGCAACCTGGCGGCCGGCACCCAGCAGCTCACCTACCAGCTCTACGCCCCCTCCCTCGCCCGCTACGACCGGGTGATCGTCTTCTCCGACCTGCAGGCGGAGATGCTGGCCCGCCTCGGCGTCAAGGAAGAGCGCCTGGCCGTGATTCCCAATGGCGTCGATCCCGACTGCTGGTGCCCGGCACCGAGCCTCGGCATCTCCCCTGAGCTGGCCGAACTGAGGCAGCGCTTCGCCGGCACCCGGGTGTTCCTCTACATGGGCCGGGTCGCCACCGAAAAGAACGTGGAAGCCCTGCTCAAGGCCTGGCGGCTGGTGCGTCCGGACGGCTGCACCCTGGTGGTGGTCGGCGATGGGCCACTGCGCCAGACCCTGCAACAGGCCGGCGGCATCGAGGCGGACGTGGTCTGGTGGGGGTATGAACCAAGCCTCAGCCGCCGGGTGGCAATGCTGCAGCTGGCGGAGGTGTTCATCCTGCCTTCACTGGTGGAGGGGCTGTCCCTGGCGCTCCTGGAGGCGATGGCCAGCGGCACCGCCTGTGTCGCCACCGATGCCGGCGCCGATGGCGAGGTGCTCGAAGGCGGGGCCGGCATCGTCATCAGCACCCAGGGCGTGACCACCCAGCTGCGCACCCTGTTGCCGGTGCTGCGCGATCAACCGGTCCTGACCGCGGAACTGGGGCGCCGGGCCCGGGAACGGGCCCTGGAGCGCTACACCCTCAGCGGCAACATCGACGCCCTCGAAGCCCTGTACGGCAGCCTCACCACCAGCCGCCAGGCGGCCTGAGGGCCTGCCGTCGGCAGCGGCAGTGGCAGCAACCGTTGATCGCTGCCGTTGAGGACCAACCCAACCTCAGCCGAGCACGGAAGGCTGCACCATCAGATAAAGGAACCAGAAGCCGCCGATGCAGGGCACCAGGCTGATGAAGATCCAATACCACTCCTTGCCGATGTCGCGGATGCGCCTGACCGACAACGCCAGAGCTGGAAAGATCTGAGAAAAACCATACAAGGCGGTCAGGGAACCCAACACGCTTGCAGGCGCCGGCATGTCCGGAAGCGCGATGGCAAGGGCGCTGGTCAGGATCAACAGAATGAAGTAGACGATCAGATTGACGAGCACAAACCACCAGTAATCGGCACGCGTCGCGCGTCCGGAATAATCAAAGGAACGCGTCCAGCCTGAGGTGTAGGAGGAAATCATCAAGACCCTGCAACCTCGCCTTTGTTAGCGCCAGGAGACGAAGATGCCAACCACCTTGCGCCCTTTCTTTCACAACGAACGGACAAGGGAACGCCGGGGTGCCCATGGGCCGGCTCCGGACCGGCGACCATCCCTCAGCAGCCCGCCTCGAGCTCAGCGCAGCAGGCCGCGAAGGCAGCGGCTGGATCGCTGGCTGCCGTGATCGGCCGGCCGATCACCAGCTGGCTGGCGCCGGCAGCGATCGCCATCGCCGGGGTCATCACCCGTTGCTGATCCCCGGTGGCTGCACCGGCCGGACGGATGCCGGGGGTGACCAGGGCGAACGGGTGCGGATGGGCCCCCCGAAGGCCAGCCACCTCCAGCGGGGAACAGACGCAGCCCCCGAGGCCGGCCGTCGCCGCCAGCTGCGCCAACTGGGGCACGTAGCTCGCGAGCGGCTCCTGAATCGCCAGCTCCCTGGCGAAGCGGCCGGCCTCCCAGCTGGTGAGCACGGTCACGGCCAGCAGCGTCGGTGCCGGCAGACCGGCCGCCGCCGCCCCCGCCGCGGCCGCCCCCTGAGCCGCCGCCAGGGCCTCCGAGCCAGCGGCGGCATGCACGGTGATCAGATCAGCGCCGAGGGCAGCGGCACTGCGACAGGCTCCGGCCATCGTCGCCGGGATGTCGTGGAACTTGAGATCAAGGAACACGCGCAGCCCCTGCTGGCGGAGCTGCTGCACCACCACCGGGCCTGCCGCCACAAACAGCTCCAGTCCCACCTTCACCCAACGCAACGCCGGCAGCGAGCCCGCAAACGTCAGCGCCTGCTCCGGGCCCATGCCATCGAGAGCAACGATGATCCGATCGGCGGCGGTGGCACTCACAGGGGGACGTCAGTCGGCAAGCGGCCAGGCTACGAAGGGCCTGGTCCAGCGAAACGGGCCCAGGCCGGCGGCAGACGATTCCTCGAGGGGAAGGCGCGGCGGGCGCGGGCCAACCGCATCCGGCATCTGCGGTTCGGGGAACGACGACGGTTGTGCCGCAGGAGGCGACACAGCTCCCAGAAGGCGGGCGATACCCCGGCACGCCTGAAGGAACGGCATGGCCGCCAGCACGCCGGATTGCCTGCCCAGTCAGCCGTTCACCAGGCGCCGGAAGGTTTTCTTGCCGAGCTGCAGCACCTTGCCGACAAGGGCTTCCGCTGCGGCGAATTCCTGGTTCGGATCGCCCAGCTTCTCGCCGTCGAGGCGCACGCCACCGCCCTGGATCTGGCGGCGCGCCTCACTGCTGCTCGCACAGAGACCCACGGCACTGAGCAGATAGAAGGCCTTGGCCGGGAAGGTCACGGCCGCCAGCGAGACCTCGGGCACCTCGGCCTCGGCAGCCCCGCTGCCGCCGGCGCCCGCCACCAGGGTGGCCGCATCGGCCTGGGCCTGGGCAGCGGCGACCTCGCCATGGCGCTGACGGGTCACCTCCAGGGCCATCGCCTTCTGACGCTGCCGCGGGTTCTCCGGCAGTGTCGCCAGATCGAGATCGGTGAGCAGGGTCAGGTAGTCATCGACCACCCGATCGGGAACCTTCTCGAGCTTCGAGTACATCGAGAGCGGGTCTTCGCTCAGACCCACGGTGTTGCCGAGGCTCTTGCTCATTTTCTGCACGCCGTCGAGACCGGGCAGGATCGGCAGCAGCATCCCGAACTGGGGCCGCTGCTGGAAGTGGCGTTGGAGATCGCGGCCCATGGCGACATTGAATTTCTGATCGGTGCCCCCAAGCTCAAGGTCGGCCTGCACAGCCACCGAGTCGTAGCCCTGCAGCAGCGGATAGAGGAACTCATGCAGGGAGATCGGCGTGCCGGTGCCGTAGCGGTTGGCGAAGTCCTCCTTGGCCAGCATCTGACCGACGGTGGAGATGCCGAGCAATTCGATCACCTGAGGCAGATCCAGCCCGGCCAGCCACTCGCTGTTGCGACGCACCTCGAGCCGACCCGGGGTACTGAAGTCGAGCAGAGCCCGAGCCGGATCCTGCCCCTGCCCCAGCTGCTGGAGGTAGGTGGCGGCATTGGCCTCCACCGCCTCAGCGCTGAGCTGCACACGGGTGGCACTCTTGCCAGTGGGATCACCGATGCGGGCGGTGAAGTCGCCGATGATCAGCACCGCCGTGTGGCCGGCGTCCTGGAAGGCCCGCAGCTTGCGGAACAGGATCGAATGGCCCAGATGAATCTCGGAGCCGGTGGGATCGATGCCGAGCTTGATCCGCAGCGGACGGTCCCGGGCTGCGGCGTCAGCCAGCCGGGCAGCGAGATGCTGGTCGGGATCGGTGAGGGTACCGGCGGGAAAGAGATCGGCCAAACCCCGGCTCACCCAGGTCGGCAGACCCTGGAGCCATCCCCGTTCTGCAGCCTGGATCGCCTGCACTGGTCCTGTGGCGGCCTCGGCCATGCTCTCGTTCCCGGTCGGCGGATCGTAAGCAGGCGGATGGTCCTCATCCCGGACCGAGCTCGCGCTTCATCCGATCCAGGGTCTGCTGCATCTGCTCGAACATCCGATCGGGTGTCATTCCGAACTGGCTGAGCTGGGTGCGGAGCTGCTCCACGGTGAGCTTGGCCTGAAAGTCTTCCGAGAGCTCAAAGCGCTTCATGAACACCCGGTAGCGCTCCATCAGTTCCTCCATCCGCTCGATGAAGAGCTTCTTGCCCTCGCGATCGAACTTGCCGTAGTCCCCGCCCAGCTGCATCAGCTGCTGGTAATCGGTGAACAGCCGCTTGGCTTCGTCCTGAACGATCTCGGAGTCGAAGAAGGCCATGGCAACGGGGCGCCGGGGAAAGGGGCGAAGCGATGCGAAGAAGTCTGAACCGGATCGTCCTCCCCTCCGGGTGCGGATCTCACGTCATCGCCAGGGTCGGTGCCGGTGCGGCCTGCGCGGGCGGCTAACTTCAGCCGGAACTCTCGCTGGCCGGCCGAGGATGGCCAAAGGGCACTGGTTGGACCCCCTGGCCCGGAGCCTGCTGCAGGCCACCGGCCGTCTGTCGCGACCCGCGGCGCCGCCCAGTCAGGCAGGCAGCCAGAACGGCAGAGAGGCGAAGGCCTCCCCGACCGAGGCCAGCGGCGCTGACGAACCGATCGAACTCGATCTGCTGGCCCTGAAGCTGCAGCAGAACCCCGCGCTCCCCCTGAAGACGGCCGATGAGGTGCGGCGGGCAGCGTCCCTGGGCTGGCGCCTCGATGTGAACAGGGCCACGGCCGCCGACTGGTCCAGGCTGCCGGGTTGCCGCCCGGAGCAGATCGATCTGCTGCTGCGCCTGCAGGCCGGTGGCGTCCAGCTGAGCGGCCCAGAGGATCTGCAGCGTCTGCTGGATCTCGACCCGATCACCCTGGCCACCTGGTTGCCACTGCTCAGCTTCCAGTGGTATGGGGACCTGAGCCCACGACCAGACGCGGCCCGGATCGCGATCAACCACGCCGCCGCGGAAGCGTTGGCCAGCCAGCTCGGCCTTGAGCCGGCCCGGATTGAACGCCTGCTGCGCGAGCGCCGCCGCAGTCCCTTTCTCGACCTGGCGGACCTGCAGCAGCGGCTGCAGTTGCCCCCCTCAGTGGTGGAGGCCTGGATCGGCAAGGTGAGCTTCGAGGCGCGCCGCACCGGGCCGGACGGACCGACCTTGCCCTGGGCGGGACAGCGCTGACGATGCCCTCGCCGACCGCTCGCCAGGGCGACCTGTTCGCCGCAGGCCACGAGCCGCTTGGGCCGGGCGCCCCCGAACCGGATCTGCCCCTCAGCCGCGACCAGCTGCTGGCCTGGCAGGACCGCCTGGCCGCCCACCAGGAGCCGTTGTTCGCCGATGCAGCGGCCTCGGACCAGCAGCAGGGCCTGCTCTTCAGCCCGGCCAGCGCCGCCGCTCCCGCGGGCACACCGGTCGATGCCGTCGACCAGGCCGCAGCGCTGCAGCCGCTGGCCCTGCGCAGCCAGCCGCTGAGCTTCTGGCGCTGGCCCCAACCCAACCATCAAGGGGCGGCGCTGTACTTCGTCACGGATCGTCCGAGCCGGCTGCCGCAGCCCCTGTTGCTCTACATCGGCGAGACGGGCCGGGCAGACAGGCGCTGGAAGGGTGATCACGACTGCAAGGACTACCTGGCGCACTACAGCGAGGCCCTGCGCCGCCAGGGACTGGAGCTGCAGCTCAGCATCCGCTTCTGGCTGGATGTGCCCGAGGCGATCAAAGCCAGGCGCCAGCTCGAGCAGGCTCTGATCCGGCGCTGGTTACCGCCGTTCAACAAGGAAACCAGGCAACGCTGGCCGGCTCCGTTCACCGCGCTGCTCGACCCACGATGAGCCAGCGGCAATGGCGAACCTCCTTCACCACGCTGGCTACGATCACCGCCACCGAGCCCCCGACCGATGCAGATCCACGGCCTCAGCACCGCTCCGAATGAGGCGCTGGTGAGCTGGCAGGGCGAAGCCCTCGCGGTTGGTGTGTTCAGTGGAGACGCCGGCCACGCCGTGCGCGCCGCCCTGGCACAGCGCTTCGGCGCTGGCCTCGAGCATCGCCTGGAGCAGCGTCGTTTCAAGGCCAAGGCGGGTGAATGCCTCAGCTTTGAGCTCCTGGAGGGCTCCCCGGCGCTGTTGATCCTGGTGGGGCTCGGGGAACCGGAAGACTTTGACCTGCTGGCCCTGCGCCAGGCGGCGGCCAGCATCAGCCGCTGCGCCAGCAACGCCCAGGACCTCGGTCTGGCCCTGCCGCTGGACGGACAGGATGCCGACACCGCCGCCGCCGTGATCAGCGAAGCGGTGCGTCTCACCCTGTTCAGTGATCAGCGCTTCAGGAGTGAGAGCGAACCCGCCGCCCGCCTGGAGTCCGTGACCCTGTTCGGGATGCCCGCCGGAGCCATCGACACCGCCCAGGCCAGCGCCGCCATCTGTGCGGGGGTCACCCTGGCCCGGGAACTCGTGGCGGCTCCGCCCAATCGAGCCACCCCTGAGCACCTGGCCGCCACGGCGGGGGAGCTGGCCAGCGAGCACAACCTGGCCCTGCAGGTGCTCGATGCCGCCGCCTGTGAAGCGCTCGGGATGGGTGCCTTCCTGGCGGTGGGCCAGGGATCGGAGCTGCCGCCCCGGTTCATTCACCTCACGATTCCGCCCCGGGGGGAGGTGCACCGTCGGGTGGCCCTGGTGGGCAAGGGGATCACCTTCGATTCCGGCGGGTACAACCTCAAGACGGCCGGCGGCCAGATCGAGATGATGAAGTTCGATATGGGGGGCAGCGCCGCCGTCCTCGGTGCTGCCAGAGCCCTGGCCGAACTGCGTCCTGAGGGTCTGGAGCTGCATGTGATCGTGGCCAGCTGCGAAAACATGATCAGCGGCCATGCCGTGCACCCCGGCGACATCGTCACCGCCGCCAACGGCAAGACGATCGAGATCAACAACACCGATGCCGAAGGTCGCCTGACCCTGGCCGACGCCCTGGTCTACGCGAGCCGCCTCGAGGTGGACACGATCGTTGATCTGGCCACCCTCACAGGCGCCTGCGTGATCGCCCTGGGCGAGGAGATCGCCGGCCTGTGGTCGAACAGCGACACCCTGGCGGACGCCCTGATCGAGGCCGGACGTCTCGGAGGCGAAAGTCTCTGGCGGATGCCCCTGCGCAAGTCCTACAAGGAGGGCTTGAAGAGCCCCCTGGCCGACATGAAGAACACCGGACCCCGCAGCGGCGGCTCGATCACGGCGGCCCTGTTCCTTGAGGATTTCGTCGCCAAGGACATCCACTGGGCCCACCTGGACATCGCCGGCACCGTCTGGAGCGACAAGCCCCGGGGCTGCGATCCCGCGGGCGCCACCGGTTTCGGCGTTCGCACCCTGGTGAACTGGCTCCTCCAGGGGGGCGCCTCCTAAGTTGGAGCCCAGCAGCCCTCACCCCTTCCTGCCATGGCCGTGAACAAGCTGCGTTGGTATGTCAAGGCCCAGCTGGGCGTGCTGCTGCTGCCGGCGGGCCTGTGCCTGTTCGGGGAAGCGGTGATCCGCAAGGGGCTGCAGGAGTTGCCCCGCCATCTGAGCCCGAACGTTGATCCCTCGCTGGTCAATGTCCGGCCCTGGTTCTGGTATGGCACCCTCGGCCTGATCCTGATCAACGCCGGCGTGGGACTGATGATTGAGAGCGGCCTGCTGCGCGGCTATCCACGGCTGGGGAGGCGCCCTGAAGGGGAGGCCGCCCCTCAGGCTGCCGCCACCGATGAAGGGCGCTGAGCTGCACTGACAGGCTCCGCCGCACGCACCACAGCGCTTGTTGGCGATTCCAACGCGTGGATCTGCCAGCGTGCCCGCTCCCCACAGGAAGGAAGCAGACGGTCGAGATCGTCGGCTGCATGCTTCGGGCTGTCGTATGGACCGATATGCCTTGTCTGCAGGCCATCTCGAATCGTCAGCAGATACATACACTCACCTGCGACAGAGACCGGCTCACCGTAATCACCTGATCCTTGAATGGGAAGGGGGGAAAGCCGGTCCGCGTCGGATCCGCAACACCTGGCCGCAGGCAATTTCAAGGATCTCTTCAGAATCAGGTGTTGCGGATGTGTCTGAAGCCTGACCGCCAAGAGATGTGGCAACGGCGAGAACAGGCGCCGATGCCGAAGCGTTGCAGCGGCGGGTCGTGCACCGCGCCGGCGTCATCACCCAGTCGCCCGGACCTGATCGCAGGGACGCCAGGCGAAGACGTTGTGCAGCCTGGGGTTCAGCTCAGGCGCTGGGCTGTCGCCAGGCCTTGCCCTGTCGGGCCCGCGCTCCCCAGACCGCATCCAGCCGCCGATCACGCCCGCAGGCCCAGCGGTAGTACTCGTAGCGCAGCTTGTTGTGCTCCGCATAATCCTGGTGGTAGTCCTCCGCAGGCCAGAACCGTTTCAGGGGCTTGATCAGCACCTTCAGATCCGCCGGCGACCGGCCCAGCTCCCTGGCTGCCGCGGCCTCGCTGGCGCTGGCCTCACGGGCCTGCTCAGGCCCTGCGGTGAAGATCACCGGCCGATAGGACGACCCCCGATCGCAGAACTGACCCCCAGCATCGAGAGGGTCGATGTTGCGCCAATAGGCGCGCAACAGGGCCGGATAGGAGAGCCTCTCCGTGTCAAAGCGCACCAGCACGGCCTCCTGGTGGCCGGTGCCACCGGCAGAGACCTGGCGGTAGGTGGGACGCTCGAGCAGGCCACCGCTGTAGCCGCTGATCGCCTCCTTCACCCCTGGCAGAGCCTCGAGATCGTGCTCCAGGCACCAGAAGCAGCCACCGGCCAACACGGCCTCGGCAACGGCGGCACGGGCCGGAGCCACAGCGACCGTGAGCAGCAGCAGCGCCGTCAGGCAAGCAGAGAACAGCCGTCGCAACAGAGTGGCCATCAACCGGGCAGCGTCGCCGCTGGGGCCGTTGCCGAACGCGCTGCCATGACCTGATCGAGAATCGCGTTGGCCGCGCGGTCGGTCACCCCCGGGGCGCCGAGCATCGTTTTCAGACGCTCGTAGCCCGCCAGCATCGTCCGGCGCTCAGGACCATCGCGCAGCAGGGGTTCCGCCACCGCCACGATCGACGCGGCCTGGAAGTCGTTCTGGAGAAGTTCGGGCACCAGACGCTCCTCGAGCACCAGATTGACCGGTGAGATGTGGGGCACATTGAAGCGGAGCAGGTGCTCGGCCACAAAGGCGGTGACACGGCTGAGGCGATACCCCACCACCTGGGGGACCCCTCGCAGCGCAAGCTCCAGGTTCACGGTGCCGGATTTGGTCAGGGCCAGATCGGCGGCCGCACAGAGGGCATTCTTCAAGCCGGAGGCCTGATCCGCAGGGATCACCCGCGCCCGTACCCCAGCCTCCTGAAGCTGCTGCTGCAGGGCAGGCTCGAACCCGGCAAGGCCGGCCGGCACCAACACCTCAAGGCTCGGCTGGCGTCGCTGCAGCTCCGCTGCCGCCGCCGCCAGGGGCGGGAGCAGATAGCGCATCTCCTGGTGGCGCGAGGCTGGCATCAGCAGCAGCACCGGCACCTCCGGGGCAAGGCCGAGTTGATGGCGTGCCATGGCCCGATCCGGCAGGTTCTGAAGCGTGTCGATCAAGGGGTGCCCGACCCAGGTGACCTCGGCACCACGGGAGGCATAGAAGCGGGCCTCTTCCGGGAAAATCGCCAGGATCTGATCCGTGAACCCGATCAGCTGGGTGCTTCTGCCCTCACCCAGTCGGAACGCCCACTCCTGCGGAGCGATGTAATAAGTGATCGGCAGCCCCGGCAACCGCCGCCTGAG
>CAIXOZ010000032.1 GCA_903921295.1 uncultured cyanobacterium
AGGCCCCCCCCTCGGAGCTGGTGCAGCGGGTGATGGAGCAGAGCGGCTACGTGGCCGAGCTGATCGCCGACGGCACCGATGAAGCCGAGGAGCGGCGTCGCAACCTGCAGGAACTGGTGAATGCGGCCCTGCAATACCAGGAGGAGAACGAGGAGGGCACCCTCGAGGGCTTCCTGGCTTCGGCGGCCCTGGCCAGTGATGCCGACAGCAAGGACACCGAGCAGGACAGGGTGACACTGATGACCCTCCATGCCAGCAAGGGCCTGGAGTTTCCGGTGGTGTTCCTGGTGGGGATGGAGCAGGGGCTGTTCCCCAGCTATCGCTCCCTGGAGGATCCGGCGGCCCTGGAGGAGGAGCGGCGGCTCTGTTACGTGGGCATCACCCGCGCCAAGGAGCGGCTGTTTCTCTCCCATGCCAGTGAACGCCGCCTGTGGGGCGGCATGCGCGAACCGGCGGTGCCTTCCGTGTTCCTGTCGGAGCTCCCCGAGGCCCTGGTACAGGGCGACATCCCCCGCAGCGGTGGCGCCGCCCTGCGCCGCGAGCAGCGGCTGGATCGCCTCACCCGCGTCGACCGCGAGGAATCGCAGCGGGTGGCGGCCGGTGGTGCGGCGGGCAGCCCCGCCAATGCCGTGCGCCGGCGGGCTCCCCAACGCACCTGGGCCGTGGGGGATCGGGTGCGCCACAGCAGCTTCGGCGAAGGCCAGGTGACGCACCTGTTCGGCTCCGGCGAAAAGATCTCCCTGGCGGTGAAGTTCGAAGGCCTGCCGCCCAAGATCCTCGATCCCCGTCTGGCGCCGATCGAGCCGCTCTGATGGGCCTGGTGGCCAAGGATCCCGCTGGTTTTGATGGGCTGTTGCCACGGGCGGTGGCGGCCTCGTTGGCGGCGGCTGTGGCCACCGATCCCTTCGCGCTGCGGTTGGCTCTGGTCGGCGGTGCGGTGCGCGACTGGCTGCTGCACCGGGTCCATCGCGATCCCTGGCGTGGCCTGCCCGATCTCGATCTGGTGGTGGCGGAGGGTGATCCCCTCGCCCCGGCCGCGGGCCTGCCGCCGGCCCATCGCCTCGCCCAGGCCCTGCAGCGGCTGGAACCGTCGGCCCTGGGATTCTGCCGTCTGCATGCCGCCTACGGCACGGTGGAACTGGAGCTGCATGGGGTGCTGCTCGATCTGGCCAGCGCCCGCCGGGAGCACTATCCGCTGCCCGCCGAGAACCCCGTGGTGCGACAGGGGGATCTGGAGGCCGATCTGGCGCGTCGCGACTTCAGCATCAATGCGATGGCATTGCTGCTCGAGGGATCGGGCACAGCGGAACCGACGCTGATCGATCCCCACGGCGGCCGGCAGGATCTGGCGCAGCGGCAGCTGCGGTTTCTGCATGGGGCGAGCCTTCGCGATGACCCGACGCGGTTGCTGAGGGCGGCCCGGTATGCGGCCCGGCTGGGCTTCGATCTGGCGCCGGAGAGCCGCCGCCAGGTTGAGGAGACCCTGAAGGCCTGGCCCTGGCCCTGGCGGCCCGGAGAGGCTCCGTCCCTGGCGCCACCGGCCCTGGGCACGCGCCTGCGGATGGAGCTGGAGCTGCTCCTGGAGCGTGAGCCCTGGCAGAGGGCATTGGCGGCCCTGCAGGCCTGGGGAGGGCTGGTGCTGCTCGATCCCGCCTTGCAGGCGGATCAGGACTGGTTGTGGCGGCTGCGGCGCGCCCGGCGCCTCGGGCTCCCGGCCGAGGCGGCCCTGGTGGTGCTGGCGGCGGATCCGCTGGGGTTGGCGGAGCGGCTGCAGCTGCCCCATCGTCAGCATCGGCTCCTGGCCCAGGTGCAGGAGCTCAGGGGGCGGGTGGCGGCGGCCCAGGGGCAGGCTCCAGACCCGGCCTGGTGGTGCCGCACCCTGGAGGCGCCGGGTCTGAGCGCTGAGGCGGTGGCCCTGGCCCTGGCGGCAGGGATCGGGCCGCGGCGGCCGCTGTTGCGCTGGTGGCTGCGCTGGCGCCATCTCCAGGCGCCGCTTTCGGCGGCGGCGCTGATGGAGGCCGAGGGGCTGCGGCCGGGGCCGGCCGTGGGGGAGCGGCTGCGCCAGCTGCGCGCGGAGCGGCTGCAGGCCGAGCGGCGCTAGGGGCTGGCTGCGGGGGCAGGGTCTGGGGTCTGGTTGGTGCGTGGGTACCGCTGCCATTCCGGCACCAGCTGCTGCAGCAGGGCGAGCGCCTGGTCGGCATCGTGGCGGGCGATGCAGGCTTCCAGGCTGGCGACCAGCGCCTGCAGGCGCCCGGCCTCCAGTCCAGGTTCGCGGGCGCGATAGATCAGCGGGTGGGCGGTCGGTTCGCCGTTGCCATCGATCAGCAGCTCCTCGTAGAGCTTCTCGCCTGGCCTGAGGCCGGTGCAGACGATGGCGATGTCACCGCCGGGGTTGGCGTCATCACGCAGGCGCAGGCCGCTCAGCTCCACCATCTGCCGGGCGAGATCGAGAATCCGCACCGGTTCGCCCATGTCGAGCAGGAACAGCTCACCGCCGCGGGAGAGCCGGGCGGCCTGCAGCACCAGCTGGGCGGCCTCGGGAATGGTCATGAAGTAGCGGATCACCTCCGGATCGGTGACGGTGATCGGGCCGCCGGCGGCGATCTGTTGCCGGAACAGTGGCACCACCGAACCGGAGGAGCCGAGCACGTTGCCGAAGCGCACCATCGTGAACCGTGTTCGTGGGGCGGCATCGTCGGGCAGGCCCTCGGCCAGGGACTGCACCACCAGTTCGGCGGCCCGCTTGCTGGCGCCCATGACGTTCGTGGGTCGCACCGCCTTGTCGGTGGAGATGAGCACGAAGTCCTCGACGCCGGCCTCCAGGGCGGCGAGGGCGGTGAGGCGGGTGCCGATCAGGTTGTTGTGCAGCCCCTGGAGTGGGTTCGCTTCCACCAGGGGAACGTGTTTGTAGGCGGCGGCATGGAAGATCGCCTGCACCCGTTCTTCGGTCAGCAGCGCCTGCAACAGGGCTGGATCGGTGACCGAGCCCAGCACCGGCCGCAGAACCTGGGCGGGCTGAGACGGCGGCAGCAGGCGCCGCAGCTCCTGGTCGATCGCGTACAGGGCGGGTTCGCTGCGTTCAAGCAGCAGCAGGCGACTGGGTTCCAGCCGCAGGATCTGGCGACAGAGCTCGGACCCGATCGAGCCACCGGCACCGGTGACCAGAATGCAGCGGCCGCGGATGCCGGGGCCGAGCAGGCTCGGATCGGGAGGCACCGCATCGCGGCCGAGCAGTTCCTCGATGGCGATCGGCCGCAGGGCATCGATGCGGGTGCGGCCGCTGGAGATCTCCTCCACCGAGGGCACCTGCAGCACGGTGACCCCGTAGGGGCGGAGCGATTCGACGATGCGGCGGCGCTGGCTGCGGCTGAGGGAGGGAATGGCCAGCAGCACCTGATCGACGCCCTTCCCCGCAACGAGGTCGGTGAGCAGGGCGGGGGGCCGGATCGGAATGCCGTAAAGGGTGCGGCGCCAGAGGACGGGGGCGTCATCGAGGAAGGCCTCGACGGTGTGGGTGCTGGTGAGCCGCAACGAGGCGGCCAGCTGGGCACCGGCGGCGCCGGCGCCGTAGATCACCACCCGCAGCGGATCGCCGCCGCGACGGGCTCCGAAGCTCAGGAGCAGATCGCGCAGGCCGAAGCGCACCAGGCCGGTGAGGCCGGTGAGGAGCATCCAGAGCAGGATCCAGCTGGAGCGCGGCGGCATCGGCAGCCGCAGGCCCAGGCCAAGCAGCAGCAGCAGTCCCACCAGGGCCGCGTTGCGCACGGCGAAGCCATAGATCGCCCGGGCGCCGACGTAGCGGGTGAGGCTGCGGTACTGACCGCTGAGGGCGTAAAGGGGCAGCCCGATCACCACGCCTGCCGGCAGCAACCAGGCGCTGTCCTGAAGCATCGGGCTGAAGGCGTTGGCCAGGCGCAGGG
>CAIXOZ010000033.1 GCA_903921295.1 uncultured cyanobacterium
GGCTCTGTGGCGCCACAGGCCAGAGCTGCCTCCTGGGCGATCGCGACTGTGGCATCCGTGGAGCCATCGTCCACCATCAGCACGCGCCAGTCCCCGCAAGGGTCCTCGCTGTGCAGCAGGCTGGTGAGGCAGGCCGCGATGTTGGCCGCCTCGTTGTAGGCAGGCACCACCACCGTGAGCGAGGTGGTGATCAGGGCAGCCGCCGGGTCCTGGCTCAGCGGCGGCGGCCCCTGCAGCTTGGGCGCGCGCACGAACACCCGCACCAGACCAGTGATCAGAATCAGTAAGCCCAGGGCGGCCGCGAAGGCCAGCGACAGCAGCACCCAGGCGAAAGCCATAGCTGGATCCATGCCGTTGCCCCTGGTTGTTCGCTCCATGGTGCCCTGACTGGCCACAGCGGGATCCCTGCCACCCCGGCCTGCAAGCCCACCAGCAAAGCCCCAGGGGGGGCAGCTGGTGATCCCTTGCTCCGGCCGGCCTCGCCTGCAACGGCCGAGGAATCGTCAAATCACAGGCAACGTCTTTGGCCTGCATCGGTGACTGCCACGAAAGATGACGCCCCTGCCGCCGTTCAGGCGACCTTCACCAACGTAGCCGTCGTGATGCCATTGTCCGGTGGTGGCGGATTGATCCAGACCACCTCCGGTTGACGCCAGCAACGGGTGCTGCGGCTCCAGCGGCGTGGATGACGCTGTCGTGCCTGCTCGTACACGCAGGCACGGTGGTGGCTGATGGCAACGGCTGCTCCGCTGTGGCGCTGGGATGGCGTCACGAACCGGATACCGCTGTGGCGGTGCTGATCGTTGTACCAGCTCACGAACGCCGCCACCCAGGCGCAGGCCTCCTCAACGCTGGTGAATGGCCGGCGGGGGTAGTTCGGCCGGTATTTCACGGTGCGAAACAACGACTCCGAGTAGGGGTTGTCGTTGCTCACCCTCGGCCTGGAGAAGGATCTGAGCACGCCCAGCTCCTCCAGTCGGCTCTCCAGCGTGGCGGCCCGCATGGCGTTGCCGTTGTCGGCATGGAGGATCAGCGGGTGGGGACGTCTCTTACTGATCCGCTCTCTCAGGCAGGCCCTGCTGACCAGATCGGCGGCGATCTGGGCCTCCTCTCGCTCGGCGACATCCCAGGCCACCACCTTGCGGCTCCAGACGTCGATCACCAGGTAGAGGTACAGCCACACACCACGGACACTGGTTGGCAAGTAGGTGATGTCCCAGCTCCAGACCTGATTCGGCCCTCGGGCCTCCAACCGCGGCACAGGGCGGGGCTCCTGGGGTGGCCGGGCGCGGCCACGGCGATGGGCCTGGCCATGGGCATGGAGCACCCGGTAGAAGCTGCGCTCTGAACCGATGTACAGCCCTTGATCAGCCAGGATCGGCACGATCTGGCCCGGCGGCAGCGCCGCGAACTCCGGCTGGTTGCAGGTGAGCAGGATTCGCTGGCGCTCCTCCTCGCTCAGGCGATGAGACACCAGACGGTGGCTGCCTTTACGGCGATCAAGGCCGTCCCCATCAGCCGCGAACTGCCGCCGCCATCGCTGCAGCGTCGTCATCCCCACGCCCAGCAGCGCCGCCACCTTGCGGGCCCGTGCACCGGCTGCCATGGCGGCATCGAGGATGTCCAGGGCCTTGCGGCGATCCTCAGATGCGGTCAGTCCTCCTCGTCCTCGCCCCAGTAGGCCTGGATCTTTTTTGAGGCGATCAGCAGTGCTGCCGCCTCCGCCAAAGCCTTCTCCTTGCGCCGCAACTCCTGCTGCAGCCGCTTGATCTCGCGCTGATCCTCCTGGTGCCGCTTCTGGAGGTCCTTCTGATCGGCCATGGTCAGCAGCGGCTGGGCATTGGCATCCTGGGCGGCCTGACGCCAGCGGACCACCTGCTCGGGAAACAGACCCCGCTCACGGCAGTAGCCACCCAGTTCGGTCACGTTCAGACCAGCGGTCTCGAGCACCACCGTGAACTTGTCGGCTGGGCCCCAACCCTCGGGATCCTTCTGGCTGGCGGGCACCACCTCTCCCTGCAGGCGCCAGACCTTGCGCCACTTGTAGAGGGTGATCACGTGGATCCCCAGCTCCTGGGAAATCTCCGTCACGCTCTGGCGATGAGGAGGCCCCATTCGCCGGCGTACATCAGCCTTGACGGCCTCGCTGTAACGACGCATCGATCGATTCCATCAAGCCCCCTGGTGAATGAAGTGGGCGGGATGGAGAGGCGTCATCTTTCCTGGCAGAGGGGGCATCACGTGACATTGCTGAAACCGTCGTCGTCAACATCTCGCGAGGCATCAGTCATCCCAGGGACGATCTGGATTAGATCGCATCGATCGGCATGCTGCAGGCTTCTCAGCGTGA
>CAIXOZ010000034.1 GCA_903921295.1 uncultured cyanobacterium
ATCGCCAACCCCCAGGGAGGCATTGGAGCACAGGGCCGAGCCCAGCAGCAGCAGGGCTGAATTGGTGGTCCAGGTATCCCGAACCGCCATGGCATTGGCCGTGAGCGTGCCGGTCTTGTCGGTGCAGACCACACTCACCGCACCAAGGGTTTCCACCGCCGACAGACGGCGCACCAGGGCGTTCTCCCGGGCCATGCGCTGCACCGCCAGGGCCAGGGCCAGGGTCACCGTGGGGAGCAGGCCCTCCGGGACATTGGCCACGATGATGCCGATGGCGAACACCAGGCTCTCCAGCGGCGTCATGCCCACGAACAGCAGGCTGGCCAGGAAGGTGAGTGCCCCCATCGACACCGCGATCGTGGTGATGGTGTGGACGATGCGACCCACCTGCAGCTCCAGGGTGCTGGGGGAGCGCACGGTGCTGGCGGTGAGGTGAGCCACCTGGCCGAATTCCGTCTCCGCGCCGGTGGCATACACGAGGGCTCGCGCCCGGCCGGCCGCCACGGTGGTACCAGCCGGCAACAGGTTCTGGGCTTCGGAGGTCTTCAGCCTCTGGGCCACCGGCTCACTGCTGCGGGCCACCGGGAGCGACTCACCGGTGAGCACCGACACGTCCAGATAAAGCCCCGCCGCCTGCAACACCCGGCAATCGGCTGGCACATGATCCCCTTCCTCCAGGTCGATCAGATCGCCCGGCACCAGGGTGTCGGCAGCCAGGGCCATCAGCGCACCATCCCGCCAGCCCCGCACCTGGCGCGGCAGCACCTGGGTGAGGGCCAGCAAGGTGCGCTCAGCCTGAAATTCCTGCCAGAAGCTGAAGATGGCGTTGATCAGCACCACGCTCCAGATCGCCCAGCCCAGCTCGGGAGTGCCGGCCAGAAAGGCCATGCCACCAGCCGCCCAGAGCAAGAGCGCCATGAAATGGCGCAGCTGATCGGTGAAGCGCCACAGCAGGGGTCTGCGCTGGATCTGGGGCAACTGGTTCGCGCCAAAGCGCTCGAGGCGCTGGGTGGCCTCCGCTGCGCTGAGCCCCTCGGGTGCGCTGCGGAGGGCCGCCAGGGCTTCAGCGGCGCTGAGGCTCGCGATCGGCCGAGAAGCGGAGAGCAGCACAACCGAACCCGGGCCGCTACCTCCGGACCGTAGCCACGCTGAGGGGCGTTGACGTCACACCAGCCGCGATCCGCTGGGCAGCCGGCGCTGCTCCGGGTCGAACACCGCGGCAATGCTGCGGATCAACCAGCGGCCCTGGGCCGTCACCCGCACCTCCCCCCACGTCGGCATGCTCCTCGAGCGGCACCAGGCCATCGGCGGCGAGGTCCTGCAGGTCGCGCCATTCGCAGGCGAAGCGCTCCAGCTCCAGGCTCACCTGAACGTGACACATCACCTGCTTGATCAGCTCGCGCCGCTCCAGCACGCCGGGATCCTGCACCTGCAGACCCAGCTCCACCGGCAGATGGTCAGCCTCCGTGGGCCAGGGCCGTGCTTGCGCCAAGGGTCGCAGCGGACACAATCAGGCGACGCGCTGTTCTGCGGTTGTAGCCGATCGTTTGCAGATCGGTGGCCACGGCGCGCCGGCTCCAGGGTGGGGAAGTGGGGGGCTCAGCCAGGCCTAGGCGTGTGGAGGTGTTCCGCTTCGTCCTGGAGAACCTTGACGGTGAAACACCCAGGTGGCGGAGCAACTCCTCGCTGTCTTCAGGGATGGCCTTGGCCA
>CAIXOZ010000035.1 GCA_903921295.1 uncultured cyanobacterium
CGCGCAAAATCAGTGTCACCGTTCCGCAGTCGGTTTACGACACTCTTCTCCAGCAGAGCGAAGATCAGGGGCGTTCGCTCTCCAGCCTGGCCTCATACTGGCTGCAGGTGCAGGCCTCTCGTTCAAGGGAAGTGCCGGGACGCAGCGCCCCCTGACGCTCGCGGCTCGCACCCGTCTGCGCTCACGTCCCGTCCCGATCAGCCACGGTCTGTCAACGCCGGCTCCGAGCCACGCCGCTGCCGCAGCGTGCCCGCTGCCGCTCCAGCTTTCTGGCCAGTTGGCGGGTGATGCCCAGCTCCGCCCCCCGCCAGAGGCGATCGATCTCACGGCTGAAGTGAGCGGCCAGCAGCGGCGAATCGATCAACAGCAGGGTTTCATCGTTCTGATGGGCTGCGCTGGCACTCCAGTTGAAGCTGCCGGTGATCACGGTGTGGCGGTCAATCACGGCCAGTTTGTGGTGCAGTTTGTCGCCGCCGGGGAGGCGCGGACGCCCCACCCCCGTTGCAGCCACCCCCATCGGGCGGTTCCCGGCCTCCAGCCTGCAAGCGTGATCCGGCATTGCCACACCCAGGAGATCCAGGACCTCCGAAAAGCTGCGATCGGCGAATCCAGGATCCACCAGTACACGCAGCTGCACGCCCTGCTGATGTCGTTCCGCCAGGGCATCGCCCAGGGACTGGGCAGAGAGGACAAACAGGGCCAGATCCACCTGACGACGCGCTGCCTGGAGGCTTTCGCGGATCACCGCAAGACCGCTCCCTGGATCCTCCTGAGGCTGGGGAGCAAACAGAACGGACACCCTGGTGGCGCCGATCTGCACCGTCTGCAGACCGCCATCGCCTTTCCCGAGCCCGAAGCGGCTGTCCTGGGTCCCTCCGGGACCATCGCCCCAGAGGGTGTCGAATTCTTCGGCGAAGACGTTGGCCAGTTCCGGGCTCTGGAAGCGCAGCAGGTGATTGACGTTGCCGCGCGTCCGCCCATCGTCTGGATCGCCATGGATGCAGGAGCTTGTGAAATTTGCCGATCCGGTGATCACCAGCCTGCGGTCGATCACCATGAACTTGTGGTGCATCAGGCCACTGCCGGCGCTGCCATCGGCCGTGTCATCCAGCAAGGGCACGCCGCCGCGCTCAAGGATCAGCACGGCATCACCCTGCTCCCGTTCCGCCTGACTGAGGGCGCCATCGTGGTTCCGATCGGCCAGTCGTTCCAGCTGTCGATGACGACGGCGTTGGTGAGGGTTCAGATCGGCCAGCGCATCCTGGCTCCAGGGATGGCTATAGGTGTTCTCCAGCACCACCTTCACCTGGACCCCCTGCTGCTGTTTCAGCACCAGGGCGCGGGCAATCGCCGGCAGGGACAGCTCCTGCACAGCCACCAGAATCTGCTCGCGGGCACCGGCGATGCTGCTCAGCACCAGCGCCTCCAGATCATCGCCGCGTCGCCATTGGCCGGTGATCGGGCTGCGGTAACTCTGATCCTCGCGTTGGTTGAACAGCACCTCGATGCCATCGGGCAGCGGCAGGGCGGCTGGGGCCTGGCCCAGCAACCGACCGCTCTGCTGACAGCCGCTGACGAGGAGGGTGGCGCCCAGCAGGGCGAGGCAGCGGATCGGCTTGCAACGTCGCTGCGGAGAAAGGGCTCTTCGCCCGGGCCACGCCGCAGGTTCACCGGGCGTGGTTGGGGGGACACCCTGAGGAGGAATCTGCTCGTGACGGGCCGCACGACCAGGGGGGCGCTTGGGCATCGGTGCAGGCCACGGGCTCCCTCAGCATTCCCCGCTTCAGACCAGCGCGGTTGGCTGTCGTTCGGTGCTCAGCCGTGACTGGGCATCTCGGCCGTGCGCAGCATGGTCACCATCCAGACGGCACCGATCAGCACGCTGGCGAGAACGGCAGCGGCCAGCCCGACCTTGACCAGGATCAGGGGCACCAACAGCGGGAAGCTGAGGGCTCCGGCCAGGGGGGTGAAGGCGACAAAGGTGCGCATCAGCGGCTCAGAACCATTCGGCTACAGCCTGGCTCGCCGGATTGCTGTTGTCTTCCGGTGTCAGGCGACGGAATTCAAGTGTGATGTTCCGCTTCTGCTCACCATCGGCGGCAATGGCTTCGATCGGATAGAGCTGTTGGCCATCCCGGAACGGCACCTGGATCCGGAAGGTGCCATCGGCCGAGAGCGGGATCTCCTCACCGCCGATCGTCAGCCGGGCCGAGGGATCGGTGGCGCCGTAGACGATCAATTCAGCATCCGCCACAAGCCAGAAGGAGCGTTGGCGGGGGGCCATGCCGGCGCCCGATTCATTGCGACCGCTCGCCCAGGCTCCGGCACCGGAGGCGTTCAGCCGCTGGTCCTCGAGGCTGGAGTCATCCTGTTCATGGAAGGCTTCCGATCCTCGACCGATGCGGCGCCAGCGGGAGGTGGCGGTCTGATAGAGGCGCTCGTGCAGACCGGTATCGCTCGATTCCACCGGCAGGGGCGCCGGAGCTGCCGGAGCGGCATCAAGGGAGAAAGGAACGAACTGGTCGAGAATCTGCTCGCTCGGATGCAGCGCCGGGACGCGTGCCACGGAGGAGAACGCCAGCGAAATCCAGCCGCCTGCACCACTCTTGCGGTAACCCAGCTCAACGCGATAGTCGCGATCGCTGAGGGGGACTGGCAGGTACCACTCGGTGGCATAACTGTCGACGACCACCTCCTGCAGGGTGTGGGGGTGGGCCGAGCCGCCGGGAAGTCCGGTCACATCCGCGACCCGCAGGCAGAGCTGGCTGGCACCAGCCAGTTTGGCGGCATCGCGATCGTCCTCGGCGATTTCCCAGAACACATACGCCCACTGGGGATCACGGGGCAGGAACACCACCCGTGTTTCCGCCGAGGCGCGTGGGGCGGGGGGCAGATCGGCTTCGATCGAGGCCAGGGTGCTGTCGGGCGATGGCCGTCGCGATTGGATCGCTTCCAGTAATTCTTCCTTGGATTTGCGGCTGTAGAGGGTGACGCCGAGATCGCTGGCCACCTGCCGCAGTTGGCGCAGAGTCATCCTTGCCAAAGAGGAGAGGGCTTGGCTCACAGCAATCGATTTCGTTTGGGATCATTCTGACCGCAAATCCACCAGCTGCGATTTCCGCCTGCAGCCGCGTCAGCATCCTCTGACGGCTGTTGCGCCTCTCAGCGGCATGATCCCGCTGTCGCCACCGGGCGGATCAGCACAAAAAAAGCGGCGGGATCACCGCCGCTTTGAAGCCTTGTCAGGGTTGAACCGAGCAGGCGATGAGGAGGATTGACCTCAGCGGCCGATGCTGCGGTAACGCACCTTGGACATGTAGTCGAAGGAGGTACTGCCGACAGCGGTACCGCTGTTGCGCATGGCAGGCAGGGTGCGCACCCAGGGCAGGTAGTCCTGCGGGAGACCGCCACGGGTCTGACGGGCACGCTCCGGCAGGGTGCGGGCGGTGCCGGTGTAGACGATCTGGGGGAAGCCCAGGATGCCCCGGTAGTAGGACTCGTAGCGGGGGCTGGTGATGTTGAAGGGGGTTTCGCCGAGGTCCCGGGAGCCCACCACGCGGTTGCGGTGATAAGGGACCGTGTCGTAGCCGAAGGCTTCGAGGTACTCCTGGCTGTTGAGGATGTCGTCGACAGCACCGCGGATGCCGCGAGTCATGATCACCGCCGACCAGGCGATCTCTTCGGCGCGGCCATGGACCGGGCGGCCGAGCAGCTTCTCCACCAGATGGCGGGCCACCCGGTAGTTGCTGTTCAGGTTGTAGAAGCTGCGGGTGAAGGTGTCCGACAGGCAGAGGGAGCGGATGAAGTCCCGCACCGTGATCTGACCGTCGCGCAGCTGGGATTCCAGGGTGCGGTCGCGGTCAACCTTGAAGGCGTGGAA
>CAIXOZ010000036.1 GCA_903921295.1 uncultured cyanobacterium
GGGATCCATGTCCTGTTGGATCAGGCCCACCGAGAGCCCCAGGAAGCGGTGCACCTGGCCCATCCACTCGGCGTCGCGGCGGGCCAGGTAGTCGTTCACGGTCACCACGTGCACGCCGCGGCCGGTGAGGGCGTTGAGGTAGGCCGGCAGGGTGGCCACAAGGGTTTTGCCCTCGCCGGTTTTCATCTCGGCGATCTGGCCGTCGTGCAGCACCATGCCGCCGATCAGCTGCACATCGAAGTGGCGCATGCCCAGAACCCGCTTGCCTGCCTCGCGCACCACGGCGAAGGCCTGGGGCAGCAGCTCATCGAGCAGGGCCCGCTCCTTGGCGGCATTGCCCGCCACCTGCTCCAGCTTCTGACGGAATTCACCGGTGAGGCCGCGCAGCTCGTCGTCGGAGAGGGGGGCGATCTCCTCTTCGAGCAGGTTGATGTCGGAGACGACCGGCTGGTAGCGCTTCAGCTTGCGGGCATTGGGGTCACCCAGCAGCAGCTTGAGCATGGGGAAAGCCGGTCAGCACGGACAACAGCCTACTGAGGCCGGTTGTCGAAGCCCCTCATGAGGGGGCCAGCACCCCCAGCCGGCCGCCGCTATAGCCGGCCTGCTCGCGAACCTGCCTGCACCAGTCCTGCTGCTCTAGATACCAGTGCACCGTGGCCGCTAGCCCCTCCTCAAAGCTGTAGCGCGGCTGCCAGCCGACCTCCATGCTGATCAGAGTGGGATCGATCGCATAACGACGGTCGTGGCCGGGGCGGTCGGTGACCTGTGTGATCAGGCGCCTGTGGGGAGCGCCAGTCGGCAACAAGGAATCGAGGGCGCTGCAGATGGCCGCTACCACCTCTTTATTGGTGCGCTCTCCATGGCCGCCCACGCAATAGCTACGGCCCAGCTGCCCCCGGCTCGCTGCCAGCAGCAGCGCCTCCACGTGATCCTCCACATAGAGCCAATCGCGCACGTTCTGGCCGTCGCCGTACAACGGGATCGGCTCGCCGGCCACCGCCTTGTGGATCACCACCGGGATCAACTTCTCGGGAAACTGCCAGGGTCCGTAGTTGTTGGAGCAGTTGGTGAGCACCACCGGCAGACCGTAGGTGTGGTGCCAGGCCTGCACCAGGTGGTCGCTGCCCGCCTTGCTGGCCGAATAGGGGCTGCGCGGGTCGTAGGGGGTGGTTTCTGAGAAGCGGCCCATGGGGCCCAGGGAACCAAACACCTCATCGGTGCTGATGTGGTGGAAGCGGAATTGCTCCCGTCGCTCCTGGGGCAGCTGCTCCCAATGGGCGCGCACGGCCTGCAGCAGGTGGAAGGTGCCCGTCACGTTGCTCTCAATGAAGGCGCCCGGTTCATCGATCGAGCGATCCACATGGCTCTCGGCCGCCAAGTGGAACACCAGATCCGGATCGGCCTGCCGCACCGCCGCCCCGGTGGCTTCCGCGTTGGCCAGATCCACCCGCAGCAGCTGGTGCCGGCCCTGCGCCGCCGATCCCAACTCAGCGAGGGTGAGCTCGATGCTGATGAGGTCGCTGGCGTAGCCGAGCTTGTCCAGGTTGAACACCGTGGCACAGGTGTCGCGCAGCAACCGCCGCACCAGCGCGCCGCCGATGAAGCCGGCGCCGCCGGTCACCAGCACCCTCTCGGTGCCCGGCAGCAACAGATCCTGCACCGATGGCGACTCTTTAGCTCGACTGAGTCTAAGAGAAGCGAAGCCACCAGGCGCGGCCAGCTAGGGATGCAAAGCGATCCCAACCCGGTCGATGTGGTCCAGCAATCCCGGATGGCGGATCAGGTGGCGCAGCTGCAGATCGATCCGCCAGGGCAGTAGCAGGTCGTCGAGCTGGGCGCTGCCGCCCCAGGGCCCTGGGGCCATACAGCACAACCCGCTCAATGGCGGGCCGCCCAGCCAGAAGCGACAGGATCCGGGCCGTGGCGTCCTGCGGCAGACCGGCGATGGTGGGATGGGCCAGGGCGTTTGGCTCGCTCATCGGCACTGGGCCCGGTCCAGCAGTGCA